>NZ_JBEPAK010000201.1:0-12972 GCF_040298565.1 Kitasatospora sp. NPDC001539
GCCGCACCCGCAGGACATCCAGGCCCTGCCCAGCCACCCGGACTTCCGGATCACCTGGCTGGTGCGCCGATCAGGGGGCGACGCGGGGTTCCGCGGCTCCCTCGCGCTGAACGCCGGGTTCCGCGGCTCCGGACGGGGTCAGAGGCCCAGGTCGTCCAGGTGGTACGCGGTCACGTACTCCAGACCCTGCTCCGCGATGGCGTCCGCACCGCCGCGCTCGACGATCACCGCGACGCCGACCACCTCGGCGCCCGCCTCGCGCAGCGCCTCGACGGCGGTCAGCACCGAGCCGCCGGTGGTGGAGGTGTCCTCGACCGCCAGCACCCGGCGGCCCTTCACGTCCGGGCCCTCGATCCGGCGCTGCAGGCCGTGCGCCTTGCCGGCCTTGCGGACCACGAAGGCGTCCAGCTTCCGTCCGCGGGCGGCGGCGGCGTGCAGCATCGAGGTGGCCACCGGGTCGGCGCCCAGGGTCAGGCCGCCGACGGCGTCGTAGTCCAGGTGCGAGGTCGCGTCCAGCATCACCCGGCCGACCAGCGGGGCCGCCTCGCCGTCCAGCGTGATCCGGCGCAGGTCGACGTAGTAGTCGGCCTCCTTGCCGGAGGAAAGGGTGACCTTGCCGTGCACGACGGCCTTGTCCTTGATCTGTGCCAGCAGGGCGTCGCGGTCGTTGCTCATGAGCGTTCAGTCTAGGCCCTGCCCGCCGCCCCGTCGGCTAGCGGCGGCGCAGCGCCCTGACCAGCACCACGGCACCGCCCAGCAGCGCCACCGAGCCGCCGATCACCCACGGCACCGCGCTGCGGCCGCCGGCGCCCGGCACGACGATGCCGCCGGCCTCGCCGCCCCAGCGGGACGCCGCCCGGGCCCGGGCGCTGCGGGCGGGCATCGCCGGGGCGTAGCGGCCGCGCGGCGGGGCGTGGTCCACCTCCTCGGCGGAGCGGCCGACGATGCTGCGGCGGACGGGGCCGCTGAGGTCCGGCTCGTCCTCGTAGGCGAACAGCGGCTCGACCGGCACCTCCTCGGCGACCTCGTCCTGGCGTCCGCCGCTCCCGGCCCCGGCGCCCTCGCCGGACCCGGCGTCCTCGACGTCGTCGGCGGACCCGTCGGCGTCCTCGTCATCGGCGGCGGAGCCGGTGGGCAGCCCGAAGCGCTCGGCGTCGGCGTCGGAGAAGGCGATCAGGTCGGAGAGGTCGTCGTCCAGGTCGTCGCCGGGCTGGTCCTGGCGGTCCTCGATGGAGACCACCTCGGCCTCGGGCCCGTCACCGGCCCCGGCGGCGTCGCCGCTCTCCTCCCCGGTCTCCTCCTCGTCCGCCGGTCCGGCGTCCTGGGAGGTGAGCGCGGCGGCGAAGCGGTCCAGCAGGCGGTGGCCGGTGGCGGTGAGGGTCTCGGCGTCGAACTCGGTCAGCCGGCCGGTGGCGGTCAGGTCGCCGGTGAAGCGGATCGTCGCGGTGCCGTCCTCGGCGCCGTCCGCGACGCTGACCCGCACGGTGGCGGTCACCTCGCCGTCGCCCCGGGCCTCCTGCCCCTCGGCCAGCACGGTGAGCACGCCCTCCCGGCCCTCGATCAGCGACAGCACGCCCTTGTAGGTGATCGTGGAGCCGCCGATCCGGAGCTTCAGCCGTCCGCCGATCTCCTCGGCCGGGCCGCTGCCGACGGCTGAAGGCTCGGTGTTCAGCCCCGGCACGCTCCGGGCCAGTTGCGCCGGATCCTGCAAGGCCTCCCGCACCAGCTCTGCGGACATCGGGACGACAACCTCATGCTCCATGCCACGGAGCCTACCGATCCGATCCCGCCCGGTCCCCACCTACCGCCACTCGAGTTTCGGGGCGGGGCGGCGGGCGGTCGGAGTGCGGCGCCCCGCACGCCGTGGACCGGTCGGCCGGGGGCCCGTCGGGCTCGTCCGCCGCCGCTCAGTGCGGGCCCAGCACGGTCAGCGGCGCGGGGGGCCGCGCGGGTCGGCGGGCGGTCAGCCGGGCGGTCGAGGCGCGCAGGGACTCGGGGGTCAGGGCGCGGGGCGGCGGGGCGTCGGGGGCCAGGGTGACCGGGGGCTGGACGGCGGCGGCGAGCAGGAAGTCCTGGACGGTGTCCGGTGCGCCGGGGAGGCAGGAGGCGGTCGGGCCGCCGGGCACGTCGTACGGGGCGGTCCGCAGGCCTGCCGCGCGCAGGCCGGACTCGATGCGCCAGAGGCCGTCCTCGTCCCCGCCGGCCCGGACGGCGATCCGGCCGCCCGGGGCCAGCAGCCGGGCCGCGAGGCCGTAGAACTCCTGGGAGTGGTACTTGACCGGTCCGCCGTCCGAGGGGGCGGGCAGGTCGACGAGCACCACGTCGTACTCCTCGCCGGGCGTGCCGCGCAGCCAGGCCATCGGGTCGGCCGCCGTCCTGCGGACCCGGGGGTCGTCCAGCGAGTGGCCGGTGAGGGCGGCGAGCCCGGGGTCGGTGCCGGCGAGCCGGGGGAGGACGGGGTCGGTGTCGACCAGTCGTACGGAGCGGACGCCGCCGTGCCGCAGCACCTCCCGCAGGGCGAGGCCGTCGCCGCCGCCGAGCAGCAGGACCCTGGTGTCCGGTCCGGCGGCCATGGCGGGGTGGACCAGCGCCTCGCTGCCCCGGTACTCGTCGGGGCCGCAGACCGCGAGCCGTCCGTCGAGGTAGAGCCGGAGCGGGCCCTCGGTGGGGCCGGTGAGCACGATCTCCTGGTACCGGCTGCGGGTGGCGTAGCGGACCTGGTCGCCGTAGAGGGCGTGCCGGGCGGCGCGTTCGACGGTGTCGGAGCCGGCGGCGGCCGCCGCGAGCAGGCCGAGGACGAGGGTGCAGCCGAGCCAGAGCAGCCGTCGTATCCGGGGGACGGGTTCCTCGCGGAAGAGCCAGAGCACCACGGCGGCCCCGGCGACCGCGTTGACCGCCCCGGTGACCAGCGCGCCGTCGCCCGGGCCGAGGCAGGGGACGATCAGGAAGGGGAAGGCGAGGCCGCCGATCAGCGCGCCCACGTAGTCGGCGGCGAAGAGGTCGGCGGCGGCGCGTCCGGCGTCCTCGCGGCGGATCCGCTGGATGAGGGTCATCAGCAGCGGGATCTCGGCACCGATCAGGACGCCGATCAGGCAGGTGAGGCCGACCATGGCGGCCTGGTAGCGGCCGATCCAGGCCCAGCAGGAGTACAGCGCGAGGGCGGAGAGTCCTCCGGTGAGCGCGAGGGCGCATTCGACCAGGGCGAAGGCGGTGGCGGGCCGTCGGGTGAGCCGCTTGGCGAGCAGCGAGCCGAGGCCCATCGCGAACACCATCACGGAGAGCACGACCGAGGTCTGGGTGACCGTGTCCCCGAGCAGGTAGTCGCCGAGTGCCACGAGTTCCAGCTCGTAGACGAGCCCGCAGGCCGCGCAGACGAAGGCGGCCAGCAGGACGGCCAGTCGGGCGAGCCGGGGGTGGGAGCGCAGCCGGGAGCGACGGCGGGCGGGGAGGGGGGTCACGCTCCGCCCGGACCGGGGCGGGGTGCCGTCGTGGAGGTCCACTCGCGGGCGTACGGGCGGGCCGGCCGGATGATTGATCACGAACAAACGCTAGGGGACGTGCGGGACGGATAGCTGCGCCCATCCGGCGGACAGTACGGGCTGTCGGATTGACGAATCGTTCCTGCGTGCGATTCATCGGCGAGAGCCGGGTGATCTAAGAGAGGGTCGGCGTTCCCTCCGAGGCTCCGGGCGGTCACGGCCCCGGCACCACCAGCGAGGAGCGGGTGCAGACCAGCTGCCCCTCCTGGGGGTAGGCGTGCCAGGTCCGCCAGAGCAGCCGGTCCGTACCGCCCTGGGTGACCAGCGCGGTGAAGGCGCTCGGGTCACCGGGGAAGACCCCGGCGAGGCCGCGCGGGTGCCCCTCGACCAGGGCCAGCAGTTCCTGGGCGCGGGCCGCGAAGTCGTGCGGGGGCAGCGCCTCGATCCGGGCGGCGAACTCGTACTCCCAGCCGCCGACCTGCTTGGCGACCCGGGCCGGCAGCGGGGTGCGGCGGCCGGGCAGGCAGGCGACGGTCTCCAGGCAGCTGCCGGGGCCGGCGTCGATCACCACCTGGTGCGAGGCGCCCAGCAGCCGGAGCTGGAGGGTGCCCGGGGTGCCGGGGCGGCTGCCTTCGAGTTCCAGGTCGCGGACCGCGAGCGCCGGCAGCGGTTCGCCGCCGAGGCACCAGGCCAGGTCACCGGCGCGGGTGTCCGTGTAGGAGGTCTGCAGTGTGGTGAGCATGCTCGGCTCCGCGTTTCAGCTCCGTGCGCGCCCGCCGAGCAGCAGCGACTAGGCCTAGGCGATGGCGAGGCTGTTCGTGGCTGTGCGGCCCTGGGCGCGGCCGACCGTGGAAGGAAGGATTCCGGCTGGAGATTCAGCAGCAGAGAAGCATGAATACGCCGGGTCCGTCGGTGATTTACCCAACTTTGTCAAGCATTCACCGTTTCGAGCACACCCGCTTCCCGGCTCTGATCGACCCGGTGTGCGACTCTGCACAGCGCGCGCCCTTACGACCGGCCCGCGCGCCGTGCGCGCCGGGTGTGCGCCCTCCGTGCGCCCCACGCGCCGCCGCCCTCCACGCGCCGGGCGTGGAGGGCGGGCGGATGTGCCAAGGAGGTCGGCGGGATTGCCGCCTTGGCAGCGGAACAGCCTGATTCGCAGGGTAGTTGATGGCAGATCAGAACAGGCGTCGGATCGGACCGGCGCCCGTTCGAGGGGGCGCGCGAGCGCTCAGAGGCGCTGCAGCCGCGCGACGGCCTCCTGGAGCACCTCGTCCTTTTTGCAGAAAGTGAAGCGGACCAGGCTAAGGCCCGCCTCGGCGTCGTCGTAGAAGACGGCGTTGGGGATCGCCACCACACCGCAGCGCTCCGGCAGGGCGCGGCAGAACTCGACGCTGTCCTTCTCGCCGAGCGGGGTGATGTCGGTGGTGACGAAGTAGGTGCCCTCGGGGGTGAAGGCCCGGAACCCGGCCGCGGTGAGGCCGCCGAGCAGCAGGTCGCGCTTGCGCAGCAGATCGGCGCGCAGGGTGTCGAAGTAGTCGTCGGGCAGCCGCAGGGCCTCGGCGACGGCGTACTGGAACGGGCCGGCGCTGACGTAGGTGAGGTACTGCTTCGCGGTGCGCACGGCGGACACCAGCGCCGGGCTCCCGGTGACCCAGCCGACCTTCCAGCCGGTGAAGGAGAAGGTCTTGCCGGCCGAGGAGATGCTCACGGTGCGCTCGCGCATGCCGGGCAGTGCGGCGAGCGGGCGGTGGACGGTGCCGAAGACCAGGTGCTCGTAGACCTCGTCGGTGACCACCAGCAGGTCGTGCTCCACGGCGAGGGCGGCGATGCCGGCCGTTTCCTCGGCGGTCAGCACGGTGCCGGTGGGGTTGTGCGGGGTGTTGATCAGCAGCAGCCGGGTGCGCGGGGTGATCAGGGCGCGCAACTCGTCCAGGTCGGGGCGGAACGACGGGGCCCGCAGGGTGAGCGGGCGGCGGGTGGCACCGGCCATGGCGATGCAGGCGGCGTAGGAGTCGTAGAACGGCTCGAGGGCGATCACCTCGTCGCCGGGCTCCAGCAGCGCGAGCAGGGCGGCGGCGATGGCCTCGGTGGCGCCGGCGGTGACCAGCACCTCGGTGTCCGGGTCGTAGGCCAGGCCGTGGAAGCGCTGCTGGTGCTCGGCGATGGCGGTGCGCAGCTCGGGGATGCCGGGGCCGGGCGGGTACTGGTTGCCCCGGCCCTCGCGCAGGGCCCGTACGGCCGCCTCGCGGACCTCCTCGGGCCCGTCGGTGTCCGGGAAGCCCTGGCCGAGGTTGATCGAGCCGGTGGCCGTGGCCAGCGCGGACATCTCGGCGAAGATCGTCGTGCCCATCCCGGCCAGTCGGCGGTTCAGCAGCGGCCTGGTTCCCATGCGAAAGGCTCCTCACGCGTCGTCGTCGCGCCCATCCTGGGCCAGTCGGAGGCCGCCGACAAGGACGGCCCGGGAGGAGGGCGGCCCGGGTCAGGACGGCCCGGGTCAGGACGGCCGGGGAGGAGGACAGCACGGGTCAGGGCGGCCGGGGGCGAGCGCGGCCGGGACACGGCAGGACGGCCGGGGGCGAGCGCGGCCCGGGGCGCGGCAGGGCGGCCGGCGACGACCCCGGCCGGGACGGCGAACGGCCCGCCGCCGCGCCGTGGGCGCAGGGGCGGGCCGGAGGGGGGAGCGCGGGGATCAGGCCTCGTCGGAGCCCTCGCCCTCGCCCTCCTCGCCCTCGATCTCGTTCTGCAGGCCGAGGCGCTCGACGATCCACTGCTCGAACCCGACCGCGGCCTGGGTCCAGTTCGCGGTGGTGGTGACGAAGTAGTCCAGGTTGACGCCGGTGCCGACGATCATCTGGGCCTCGCCGATCAGGCGGACGACGCCGTCCTCGTGGGTGTGGGTGTAGACCTTGGGCCAGAGGGTCTCGCGGTTCCACTCGTCGATCAGGTCGAGGATCTCGCCCTTCTTCTCCAGCGGGTACGCGCGGTCGTAGAAGGCGCGGACCGCGAAGAGCTCCTTCTGCTCGCCGCGGAACATGTAGTAGACGCGGAAGCCCTCCCAGGGGGCGGTGAGGTCGCCCTCCTCGTCCACGACGTGCTTGAGCTGCATCTGGTCGAGCAGCTGGGTGACCAGGCCCTGGTCCGGAACGATGATCGGCGGCGGGCCGGCCGGCCGGCCGCCCTGGCCACCGGGCTGGCCACCGCCCCCGGGGACGCCGAAGGACGGGATGGACGACGGGTCGATGCTCATGGGGGTCCTCTTCCTCAGTGCACGTGGTGGCCGGCAATGAGAGGCCGCCCTTTCCACCTCCCATCCTGCCTCATCCGGGGCTCCGCTCACAGGGGCACCCGGGGGCGCGTCGATCTTCGTTCGGGGGTGTCGCGGGGCCCCGGTCACGCACGGTGTCCGGAGCCGGCGGCGGGTCGGCGGGCGGTCGGCGCGCCCGGCGCGCGCGTGAGCCACGTCACGCGCCCGGCGCCCGGGTTCGGCTGCCGTACCGGCCGGATGCGGTTAGCGTGCGACGGGGCTCGCCTTTTGCAACATCGCTGTCGCGTGGGCGAGTTGATGAGGACTTGAGTCTAAGGGGGGAGTGGGATGGAGCGTGCGGTGACCGGGGAGGGCAACTCGCTCGGGGCGCTGCTGCGGAGCATCCGGCTGGAGCGGGGGATGACGCAGGAGCAACTGGGGGAGGCGTCGGGGCTGAGCGTGCGGTCGATCCGCGACCTGGAGCGGGGGGTGTCCTGCCCGCGCGTCTCCACGCTGCGGCTGCTGAGCCAGACGTGGAACCTGCCGGAGTCCCAGGGGGCCGAGCTGCACCGGCTGGCGCGCAGCCGGCGGGACCGCTCGCGGCGGCAGCGCCGGGGCGCGGCCGACTGACCGCGCCCGCGGCACGACCCGTACGGGCCGCCTCCCGCACGTGGACGGCGGCAGGCGGCCCGTACCCGGGCCCGGGCGGTGCTACTTCTCCAGCGGCCCGCGGCTGCGGACGGTGAGGCGGTCACCCTCGTCGTCCCGCTCGACCAGGACGGTGTCCCCGTCGTGCACCTGGCCGGATAGGATCGCCCGGGCCAGCTGGTCGCCGATCGCGGACTGCACCAGCCGGCGCAGCGGGCGGGCGCCGTACGCCGGGTCGTACCCGGTGAGCGCCAGCCAGTCGCGGGCGGCCTCGGAGACGTCCAGGGTGAGCCGCCGCTCGCGCAGCCGCTCGCCGAGGTGGGCCACCTGGAGGTCGACGATCCGGCTGAGCTCGGCGGTGCCCAGCGGGTCGAAGACCACGATGTCGTCCAGCCGGTTGAGGAACTCCGGCTTGAAGGTGAGCCGGACGGTGTCCAGCACCAGGGCCTTCTTCCGGTCCTCCGGGGTGGCCGGGTCGACCAGGTACTGGCTGCCCAGGTTGGAGGTGAGGATCAGGATGGCGTTGCGGAAGTCCACCGTGCGGCCCTGGCCGTCGGTGAGCCGGCCGTCGTCCAGCACCTGGAGCAGGACGTCGAAGACCTCCGGGTGCGCCTTCTCCACCTCGTCCAGCAGCACCACGCTGTACGGACGGCGGCGGACCGCCTCGGTGAGCTGGCCGCCCTCCTCGTAGCCGACGTAGCCGGGCGGGGCGCCGACCAGGCGGGCGACGGAGTGCTTCTCGCCGTACTCGCTCATGTCGATCCGGACCATCGCCCGCTCGTCGTCGAACAGGAAGTCGGCCAGGGCCTTGGCGAGTTCGGTCTTGCCGACACCGGTCGGGCCGAGGAACAGGAACGAGCCGGTCGGGCGGTCCGGATCGGCGATGCCCGAGCGGGTGCGGCGCACCGCGTCCGAGACCGCCTGCACGGCCTGCTTCTGGCCGATCAGGCGGCGACCCAACTCCTCCTCCATGCGCAGGAGTTTGGCGCTCTCGCCCTCCAGCAGGCGGCCGGCCGGGATGCCCGTCCAGGAGGCCACCACGTCGGCCACGTCGTCCGGGCCGACCTCCTCCTTGACCATCGAGGCCGAGGCGGCCCCGGGCTCGTCGTCGGCGGTCGCGGCGCGCTCCTGGGCGTCCGCGAGCTCCTTCTCGGCGGCCGGGATCTCGGCGTACATCAACTTGGACGCCCGCTCGAAGTCGCCGTCCCGCTGGGCGCGTTCGAGGGCGCCCTGCAGTTCGTCCAGCCGCTCCTTGAGCTCGCCGACCCGGTTGAGGCTCTTCTTCTCCTGCTCCCAGCGCGCCGTCAGCACGCTCAACTGCTCGTTCCGGTCGGCGAGGTCGCGCCGCAGCCGGGCCAGCCGGTCGACCGAGGCCGGGTCGGACTCCTTCTCCAGGGCCAGCTCCTCCATCCGCAACCGGTCCACGGCGCGCTGGAGTTCGTCGATCTCGACCGGGGAGGAGTCGATCTCCATCCGGAGCCGGGAGGCTGCCTCGTCGACCAGGTCGATGGCCTTGTCGGGCAGGAAGCGGGAGGTGATGTAGCGGTTGGACAGGGTGGCGGCCGCGACCAGGGCGGCGTCCGAGATCTGCACCTTGTGGTGCGCCTCGTACCGGCCCTTGAGCCCGCGCAGGATGGCGATCGAGTCCTCCACGCTGGGCTCGCCGACCAGCACCTGCTGGAAGCGGCGCTCCAGGGCCGGGTCCTTCTCGATCCGCTCGCGGTACTCGTCCAGCGTGGTCGCGCCGACCATCCGCAGCTCGCCGCGGGCCAGCATCGGCTTGAGCATGTTGCCCGCGTCCATCGCGGAGTCCCCGCCGGCGCCCGCGCCGACCACGGTGTGCAGTTCGTCGATGAAGGTGACGACCTGGCCGTCGGAGGACTTGATGTCGTTCAGGACGGCCTTCAGCCGCTCCTCGAACTCACCGCGGAACTTGGCCCCGGCCACCATCGCGCCGAGGTCCAGCGCGACCAGTCGCTTGCCGCGCAGCGACTCCGGCACGTCGCCGGCCACGATGCGCTGGGCCAGGCCCTCGACCACGGCGGTCTTGCCGACACCGGGCTCGCCGATCAGCACCGGGTTGTTCTTGGTCCGGCGGGAGAGCACCTGGACGACCCGGCGGATCTCGTGGTCACGGCCGATCACCGGGTCGAGCTTGCCGTCCCGGGCGGCCTGGGTGAGGTCGGTGCCGTACTTCTCCAGCGCCTTGTAGGTGCCCTCGGGGTCCGGCGAGGTGACCCGGCCGCTGCCCCGGACGTCCTTGAAGGCGGCGAGCAGCGCCTTGGGCGTCGCGCCGTGCCGCACCAGCAGCTCGGCCACCGGGCCGCCCTCGGCGGCCAGGCCGACCATCAGGTGCTCGGTGGAGACGTACTGGTCGTCCAGGTCGTCCGCGCGCCGGCCGGCCTCGGTGAGCACCGCCAGGGTGTCCCGGGCGAGCTGGGGAGCGGCCACCGTCGAGCCCATCGCGCTGGGCAGGGCGGTGAGTTGGCGGCGCGCCTCGGCGTCGATCCGGCCGGCGTCCGCCCCGACCGCCTCCAGCAGGGGCCGGGCGATGCCCTCGGGCTGCTCCAGCATGGCGATCAGGATGTGCACCGGCCTGACGTCCGGGTTGCCGGCTGCGCCCGCCTGCCGGATCGCGGCGGACAGGGCGTCCTGCGTCTTGGTGGTGAACTTGCTGGCGTCCACTGCTGGGGGATCCTCCCTCGTCGTCCTTCACTGCTGCTGGCTACAGCATGCACTAAGTTGAGTCTATTCCGCTCAACTTTCCCCGCGGTACTCCGGCCCGCCGTCCGACCCGCCCTCCGGCCCGCCGTCCGACCCGCCCTCCGGCCGGTCGTCCGCCCGGTCCGCCGGCCGGTCTTCCGTCCGGTCCGTCCGCCGGTCGTCCGCCCGGCCCTCCCCCGGCGTGGTTCTTCCCAGGGCCCGGACCTTGCGCTTCAAGGTCGGGCCGTTCGCCCGCCGGGTCAGCCCCAGTAGCTCCCGGGCCGGCCCGCCCGGCCGGTGTCCGGCCGGCCAGACCGCGCGCAGCGGCCGCCGCAGGTCCAGCTCCTCCGCCAGCGGGACCTCGACCAGCCGCCGGGTGGTCAGCTCCTCCACCACCGCGAGCTCGCTCAGGCAGACCGGCCCCGCGCCGGTCATCGCCGCCGCCTTCAGTGCGGTGGACGAGGCCAGCTCCAACCGGGGCCGCACGGCGCCCCCGTACGGGGTCAGCGCCATCTCCAGCACCTCCCGGGTGCCCGAGCCGGGCTCGCGCAGCACCAGCGGGGTGGCCGCCAGCTCCGCCCCGGTCAGCGGGGTGCGCCGACGTGCCCACGGGTGGCCCGGGGCCACCACGACCACCAGCCGGTCCGCCGCGACCACCGCGCCGGCCAGCCCCGGCGGGGTGGAGGGGCCCTCGACGAAGCCGAGGTCGGCCTCCCCGGCCAGCACGTGCCCGGCGACCTCCGCCGAGTTCGCCGTCCGCAGCGTCACCGCCGTCCCCGGACTGGCCTCGGCGAGCGCCAGCAGCCAGCCCGGCATCAGGTACTCCGCGACGGTCAGGCTGGCCACCACCCGCAGCTTGGCGTCCCGCCGCTCGCGCAGCGCGTCGATCCCGGCGTCCAGCGCCTGTGCCGCCTCCACCACCTGCCTGGCCCACTCGACCACCAGCCGGCCCGCGTCGGTCGGCCGGCTGCCCCGCGGCGAGCGCTCCAGCAGCGGCACGCCGATCTGCCGCTCCATGCCCTTGATCCGGGCGCTGGCCGTCGGCTGGCTGACGCCCAGCTCGGCCGCGGCCCGTCCGACGCTGCCCAGCCGGGCCACCGCGAGCAGCAGTTCCAGGGCACCGAGCTCGGGGACGCGCGGGGAGAGAGCCATAGGTCCAGCCTATGCCCCCATAGAAACCGCGGCGCTACCGGCGGCCGGGCCGCCCGGGCAGGGTGTTGTCCATGTCCACCTCGGCCGCCGTCCGCCCGCTCACCCGCCCCGCCGCCCGTACCCGGGCCGCCCGGTTCGACCTCTCCCGACTGGGCCCCAACTGGTACGCCACCGTGATGGGCACCGCGATCGTCGCCAACGGCGCCGCGGCCCTGCCGGTACGCCTGCCCGGGCTGATCGGCTTCGGCGAGGTGATGTGGGCGCTCGGACTGACCGCCCTGCTGGTGCTGGCCGCGGCCCGGCTGGTCCACCTCACCCGGCACCGTGCGGCGGCCCGGGCCCAGTTGCTGGACGAGCCGGCCACCGCCGTCTTCTACGGTTGCCCGCCGATGGCGCTGCTGGCGGTCGGGCTCGGCACCCTGACGCTCGGCTCCCGGGTCATCGGCACCGGCCCGGCGGTCGCCGTGGACGCCGTGCTGTGGGGCGTCGGCACCCTGTACGCGCTGACCGTCGCCGCCGGCATCCCGTACCTGATGATCACCCGGCACCCGGTCTCCGTCCTGGAGGCCAACCCGACCTGGCTGCTGCCCGTGGTCGCCCCGCTGGTCGCCTCCGCCTGCGGCCCGGCCCTCGTCCCGCACCTCCCGGCCGGACAGCCGCAGCAGGCCATGCTGTACGGCTGCTGCGCGCTGTTCGGGGTCGGTCTGCTGGCCACCCTGGTGCTGCTGCCGGTGGTGTTCACCGGCCTGTTCCACACCAAGCTGCCCGCCCTGGCACTCACCCCGTCCCTGTTCCTGGTGCTCGGCCCGCTCGGCCAGTCCGTCACCGCGGTGCACCAGCTCGCCGACGCCGCCCGCCCGGTGCTGCCCGGGCCGGCGTCCGTCCTGCTACCGCTCGCCGAGCTGTACGGCGTCGCGGTGCTGGGGGTCGCGATGCTCTGGCTGGCCGTCGCGGTCACCGCCAACCTGCGCGCCCGCCGGGCCGGGATGCCGTTCGCGATGACCTGGTGGGCGTACACCTTCCCGGTCGGCACCTGCGTCACCGGCGCCGCCGCGCTCGCCCGGCACACCGGCTTCGGCGGCTTCACCGGGCTGGCCACCGGGCTCTACCTGCTGCTGCTCGTCGCCTGGGTGCTGGCGGCGGGGGGCACCGCGGCCGGGCTGGCCCGCGGCCGGCTGCTCGCGCGCTGAACCCGCTGAACCTGCCGAGCCCGCCGAGCCCGCCGAGCCTGCCGAGCCGGCAGGGGTGCTCGGGCGCCGCCGGCCGGGAGGATCCCCTGCTTCCGGCCCGCCGGCTCAGGAGCGCGCCGCAGTTGCAGGAACGCGCAGCTGCAGGACGACCGTGCCCGGCCGACCGGCGGAACCGCCGTCCGCTGCCCGTACCCCGCGCTGGCCTCGGTGTTCACCGGAATCCGGCCCGCCGCCGGGGGTGCGCCGGCCGAGCCCGCGTGCAGGTACCTGCAATTGCGCGAACCTGCACTCGGGCGCCACTTGTCCGCCGGCCGTCACGCTGTGAAGGTGGAGGTGCGCCAGGTCGTCCGGGCAACCGCAGCCCGATGGTGGCGACTTGCTCTTCGGACTGACCGCGGCTGCGACAACCCGCGGCCGTGGAACGGGGGGGAAGAGCACCGGCCGGGGTCCATGTGTGGTGATGGACTCCGGATCCGGATCCGGCGAGGCGTTGCTGCTCCGCCTCGCCGGGAGCGCCTTGGCATGGCGTACCGATGGCGGCCCCCGGGGCCGC
>NZ_JBEPAK010000202.1:0-12898 GCF_040298565.1 Kitasatospora sp. NPDC001539
GCCCGCCGGGATCGTCACCGTCTGGGACAGCGAGTCGGTGTGGGCGCTGCCGTAGCCGTTCAGCCACGCCTTCCAGCTGCCGCCGTGCGCCGCCTCCGAGGAGCTGTTGTCCACCACGCCCGAGCTGGCCGTCCACGGCGCCGCCGTGCCCGTCTCGAAGCCCTGGTTGCCCAGCAGCTGCGCCGGGGTGCAGCTACCGCCGCCACCACCGGTCACCGTCCAGGTGAAACTGGTCGAACCGGTCTTGCCGGCCGAGTCCTTCACCGTCACCGTCACGTTCGAGGTGCCCGCCGCGGTCGGCGAACCGGTGATCACACCCGTCGACGCGTTGATCACCAGACCCGCCGGCAGCCCGGAAGCCGAGTACGACAGCGGAGCCGTCCCACCCGACGCCTTGATCTGCAGGTTCACCGAACCACCCACCGCGGTGGACTGGTTGCCCGGGTTGGTGACGGTGACGCCGCCCGGGTTGGGCAGCGAGCCCACGTTGACCGCGGCCCAGGCGGTGGCGACCGCGTTGTACTCGGCGCTGTTCGCGCCGTACAGGTCGGTGGCCGCGTTGAGGGTCGCGGTGCGGGCGGCGGCGTAGTTGGTGGTCGAGGTCATGTACGCGGTCAGCGCCTTGTACCAGACCTGCTGGGCCTTGTCCCGGCCGATGCCGGTGACGGTGATGTTGTTGACCGTCGGGCTGTTGTAGCTGACGCCGTTGATCACCTTGGCGCCGCTGCCCTCGGCCAGCAGGTAGAAGAAGTGGTTGGCCACACCGGACGAGTAGTGGACGTCCAGGTTGCCGACGCCCGAGTACCAGGAGTCGGCCGACTGGCCGTCCTTGGAGGGCTTGTCCATGTAGCGCAGCGGCGTGCCGTTGCCGTTGATGTCGATCAGCTCGCCGACCAGGTAGTCCGGGGTGTCGGCGGGCAGGTTGGCGTAGAACTCGACCATGTTGCCGAAGATGTCCGAGGTGGCCTCGTTGAGGCCGCCGGACTCGCCCGAGTAGTTCAGGTTGGCGGTCGCCGCGGTGACGCCGTGGCTCATCTCGTGGCCGGCCACGTCGAGTTCGGTCAGCGGGTGGGTGTCGCCCGAGCCGTCGCCGTAGGTCATGCAGAAGCAGCTGTCGTCCCAGAACGCGTTGACGTAGCCGGTGTCGTAGTGGACCCGGCTCATCGCGCCGACGCCGTCGTTGCGGATGCCGTTGCGGCCGAAGGTGTTCTTGTAGAAGTCCCAGGTCACCGCCGCGCCGAACTGGGCGTCCACGGCGGCCGACTCGCGGTTGCTGGCCTGGCCGTTGCCCCAGGTGTCGGAGGACTTCGAGAACAGCGTGCCGTTGCCGCTGGTGCCGTTCTTCATGTCGGTGGTGTACTGGCCGCCGCGGGAGGCGTCCTTGAGCGAGTAGGTCGAGCCGCTCTGGGTGGTGGTCAGCGGGACGTTGCCGACGAAGACGCCGGTGCCGCTGCCGCGCTGGATGCCGTCCGCCTTGCTCAGCACGGCACCGGTCTTGGCGTCGGTGACGACGTGCAGCTTGCTCGGCGTGCCGTCGGACTCGCGGCCGTTGACGACCGTCTCCCAGGCGAGCTTCGGGGTGCCGTCGGCGGCCCAGACGACCAGGCGCGGGGCGCTGTCGACGGTGCCCTGCTCGGCGGCGAGCGCGGCCTCCTTGGCCTTCGGGGCAGCCAGGGCCGGGGTGGTGTCGACGCCGGTGAGGCTGGCCTCGCTGGCCTTGGTCACGGCCTTGGTGGCGCCGGAGGCGTCCTGGTGGACGATCAGGTCGCCGCCGAGGACGGGGAGTCCGGCGTAGGTGCGCTCGTAGCGCAGGTGGCGACCGCCGTTGGCGTCCAGCACGACGTCCTTGGTGACCAGCTGCTCCTTGCCGTCCAGGCCGAGGGCCTGGGCGAGGGAGGCGGTCTGCTGGTTCGCGGAGGCTATCAGCGCGGCCCGGGAGGTCTGCTGGGCGGCGACGGCGGCCGGCGCGTCCTGGGCCGGTGCCGCCTGCGCGATCATCGGAATTCCGGTGACCAGCAGTGCCGTGGTGGCGGCGAGGACGACGGCCGCCTTCCGGGTGTGAGCGGAACGTGACATGCGGACTCCTTTTCCGACCGGCGCCGGTTCGCGCACGGTGGAGAGAACCTGGGCCGCAGGGTTGCGGCGCAGTGGGGGCCCCCGCCGGGTGCGACGGGGGTGCGGTTGCGGTGCTCACTGGGCGGTGCGGGGTTCGTTGCAGGGGCGGGACGCGCTGCACCTCAACAGGGACAGCTGCACCGGGAGGTGGGGCCCCCTCGTCTGCAGCCGGAGGAATCGTGGCAGCAAACGCGCCGTTAATGACAGATGCATGCCACTGATTGGCCGATTAATTACCGAAACCGTATGCACGACGGTTCGTCAGTTGTGTTACGTCATGACCAAGTCTTGAACACGGTTTTCATACCCCTGGAACGGTTCGATCACTACCGGAGGTGACTGACCAGCGCTCAGGACCGGGGCCGCCCCCGCCGGGCGGGCGGCAGCGCCCGGCACCCGTTGCACGTCACAGTTCCGGCCGTGCCACCGCCGGATTTCGGCCATTCCCCGGCGGAAACGGAACCGGGCCCCGCACCGGCCTCAACGGCGGTACGGGGCCCGGGAATCACCGGACAGTACGGGACCAGCCGTGCGGTCCCGTCAGTCAGCTCATTTCTGGACGAAAACCGCCACGGTACGGCCCGGCACGGTGAAGGTCCCGGTCGCGGAGTCGAAGCCGGACCGCTTCACCACCTGGTCCGCGCCGGACGCCTGGACCGGATGCAGCACCTGACCGGTCCCGCGCAGCGCGGTCACGGCCTGGCTCTGCGCGGTGGGCGTCGCGTTGAAGACCACCGTGACGCCCTTCTCCGCGCCCGCCAGCCCGGTGCCGTCCAGGTGCAGGGTGATCACCCCCGGGATCTCGCCGGACGTGCCGGACAGCGGGTACGACAGCCGCTGCTGGACGTCGGCCAGGGTGGGCAGCGAGAACAGCGGCGAGGACTGCTTGATCCGCAGGAACTCCTGGAACTGCGCGCTGGTCGCCCGGATGTCGGCCGCGCCCACGGTCAACCGCGGGTCGGCCAGCAGGGCCCGGGCGGTGGGCCACAGCTGCTGGTTGTCCTTCGCCATCGGCAGGCCGCGGCCCCAGCCGTTGCCCTGGACGGCCCCCGTCGAGGGGTCGGGCCAGTGGATGGCGTTGAACCAGTCGCCCGAGTCGTAGGAGTTGGAGTCCAGCGACTTGGAGCGCAGCAGGTCGCTTCCGGCCTGGGCGAAGCCCGCGCCCTGGGTGAGGGCGGTCAGCGACAGGCCGAGCGCCTGCATCCGGGCCCGGTCGGCGGGTGCGGTGCCGGTCGGCAGCTTGTACGCGAGCGCGTCGAACAGGTCGGTGTTGTCGTGGGCGTCCACGTACTCCACCGCCTCGCCCGGCGAGGCCGCGTACCCGGTCGGGGCGCCGTTGTAGTCGACCTGGGCGCCGGTGACGGTCCGGCCCGAGCTGTCGGTGAAGGAGTAGCCGGCCAGGTTGCCGGCCAGTCCGACCTTCAGCTGGTCCATCTGGTGCAGCAGCCGGGCCTTCTGCTCCTGCGGGCTGCCGTTCGCGGGCGAGCCGTTGGGGTCGGTGTACAGGCCCGAGGCGAAGCCCTGCTGCGGCGCGGAGTCCAGCATGAAGTTGCCGCCGCGGGCGGCGTCCCGGAGTCGGTCGTCGAAGGTGGCGATGCCGGTGCCGGCCATGTTCTGCTGGGTGGCCTGCACGAACCGGGCGTTGTTCGCGACGACGCCGAAGTTCCAGCCCTCGCCGTAGAGGAAGACGTTCTTCCCGTCCACGCCGTCCGAGGCGGGCGTCATCTTCCGCAGCGCGGCCTGCACGTCCAGCATGGTGGACTTCGGGTCGAGCCCCATCAGGTCGAAGCGGAAGCCGTCGACCTGGTACTCGCGGGCCCACAGCGTCACCGAGTCCACCACCAGCCGGTTCATCATGGCGTGTTCGGGCGCGGTGTCGGCGCAGCAGCTGTCCGTGGTGACCTTGCCGTCGGCGTCCAGCCGCTGGTAGTAGCCGGGGACGACCCGGTCCAGCACCGAGTGCTCGGCCTGGCCGGCGGCAGCGGTGTGGTTGTAGACCACGTCCAGCACCACCCGCAGGCCCGCCGCGTGCAGCGCCTGGACCATCCGCCGGAACTGCACGGTGCGGGCGGTCCCTCCCCCGGGGTCGGCGGCGTACGAGCCCTCCGGCACGTTGTAGTGCAGCGGGTCGTAGCCCCAGTTGTAGGCGTCGTCGGCGGCGACGGCCGCCACGCACTCCTGCTGCTTCGGGCCGTCCGGCGGCAGGGAGGCCAGGTCGCAGGCCGGCAGCTTCCGGTCCGCCCGGTTCTCGTGAATCGTGGCGATGTCGAAGGTCGGCAGCAGGTGCACCGTGGTCACCCCGGCCTTGGCGAGGTCCCGGAGGTGCTGCATCCCGGCCGAGTTCGACTCGGTGAACGCCAGGTAGGTGCCGCGCTCGGCCTCCGGGACGCTGGTGTCCTCCACCGAGAAGTCCCGGACGTGCAGTTCCTGGATCTGCTCCTTCCCGGGCGGGACGGCCGCCGGGCGCGGCTGGTCGTCCCAGCCCGCCGGCTTGAGCTCCGGGGCGTCCAGGTCGGCGACCAGGCTGCGCCGGGAGTCGGTGGACAGTGCCACCGAGTACGGGTCGGTGACGGTGTTGACCACCAGCTGCTGCACCGACGGCGCCCAGACCTTCACCTGGTACAGGTAGTACTTCCCGTTCAACTCCTTCTCGTCACGGACGACTTCCCACACCCCGGTCTCGTCGTCCCGCTTCAGCGGCAGCGTCCTCGGGGTGCCCCCGGTGGCGCTGTCGAAGACCTGGACGGACACCTCCTGGGCGGTCGGCGCCCACAGCGAGAGCGCGACCTTGCCGTCGTAGTGGGCCGGGCCGAAGTCCACCTTGCCGGTGCGGCTCGCGTACAGGTCGTCCAGCACGCCCGGCGTCTGGACGCCCGTGCCGGCCAGCACCGCGCCGCTCGGCAGGTGTTCGGTGAACAGCAGCTGGCTGCGCAGGGCGGCCGGGACACGGGCGGCGTCCCGGGCGTCCACGGTGAAGGCCCGGTAGCCCGCCAGGTGCGGGTACTTCGCCTTCTGGGCGTCGGTCAGCCCGCCGGCGACGGGCACGAGCCGGATCCACCGGCCGGGCTTGGTCAGCGCCCCCTTGTCGGCGCGGATGCCGCCCTCGGGGTCGTAGACGAGCTGGGCGCTGGTCCCGCCGGCCAGGGCCTGGTCGGTGGCGCCGTAGTTCGCCGGGACGACGACGGTCCTCGCGTCGATCCACTGGGCCTTGGCGCCGGAGAGGTCCAGCTGCGAGGAGGCGGCGGGGTTCTGCGGCAGCAGGTAGCCCTCCCGGCCGCCGAGGATCCACACCTCCCTGCCGTTGACGGCGAAGTCCAGCGACTGGTCGGCGGGCAGGTCCTTGTCGTTGCCGTTGTGCAGGATGTAGCTGAGGCTGGTCGCGCCGGGGGCGAGCGGCACCTCGAAGACGGCGCCGAAGGCGTCCCGGCGGGCCGGCATCAGCGGCTTGCCCCAGTCGGTGGGGGCGGCGGCGCCGGTCCAGTCGTGCAGGCCCCAGCCGTCGTAGTCGCCGTCGGCGCGGTTGTAGTGGATGACGGCGGTGCCGGCGGGCGGGGTGCTCGCCGGGCCGGGATCGGTGGTGCGGACGGCCGGGTCGCCCTGCTCCAGCCAGGCTTCGCCGGTGGTGCCGACGTCGAGGTGGCGGTCGGCGTCCACGTCCTTGACGCCGTTCCGCTCGACGACGAAGCCGACGTCGGAGGCGCCCGGCTTCAACCGCACGTAGGCGAAGGCGCCGTACGCGTCCCGTCCGGTGAAGGGGTGCCCGGCGGGCCACTGGGTGCCCTCGCCGTCCGCGAGGTCGCCCCAGGCGTAGAGGTTCCAGCCGTCGTAGTCGCCGTCGGGCCGGTGGTAGTGGACGACGGCGTACGGGCGGGCGCCGGCGGTGGGCACGGGACGGGGGGCGGGGGTGCCGGTGGTGAAGCTCGCGGTGGCGGAGCGCAGGTGGCCGCTGGAGTCCTGGACGACGGCCTTGTACCGCACGACCGTGCCGGGTGCGACCGCACCGAGGTCCTGGGTCACCGCGAAGTGCCGTCGGCCGTCCGGGCCGGACGGTCCGGTGTCGGCAGTGCCCAGGGTCTGCCAGGGCCCGTTGCCGATCTGCGCGGCGTAGCTGACCCGGTCGAAGCCGCCGCCGTCGGCCGTCGCGCCGACCGTGACGGTGCCGGTCGAGCCGTCCGCCGGCGGCTGCACCGCCAGCTGCGGCGCGGCGGCCACCGGGGCGAGCCTGGCGGCGGCCTTGAGCACCACGGAGGAGAGCGCCGGTACGGTCACCGTCACCCTGCGGTCCGCGCCGCTGGTGGTCCGCGGTCCGGCGGAGGGGTAGACGGGGTCGAAGCCCATGCCCGGGGAGAAGGTGTCCAGGGTGACGGTCTTGGCCTCGGTGGCGTTGTTGACCGCGACCAGGTACTCGACCTGCTGGGCCGCGTCGATCCGGGAGAAGGCGTACACGCCCGGGCCGTCGGCGGCGTAGCGCTCGATCTGCGCGCCGTCGGCCAGGGCCGGGTTGGCGCGGCGCAGCTCGGCCAGCCCCGCGACGCCCCGGTAGAGCTCGCCGCCCTGCCCGTAGCGGTCGGCCGGGCCGGAGGCGCCGCCGAGCACCCGGTCGCCGTTGTACGACGGCGTCCTGGAGGCGAACATGTCCTGCCGGGCGTCCTTGTCGCCGCCCGCGCCGGTGAAGCCCTGCTCGTCGCCGTAGTAGACGACGGGCTGGCCGCGGGTGAGGAACTGGAGCTCGGTGCCGAGCCGGTCCTTCTTGAGCAGGGTCGCGTCGTCGGCGCCCGGGTTGTCGGCGAGCAGGAAGGAGCCGAAGCGGCCCATGTCGTGGTTGCCGAGGAAGGTGGGCAGCTCGTACGCGTCGGTGTCGGCGCTGGTGTAGCGGTAGTCCTGGGCGTAGACGTCGGCGAGGTTGCGGGCCGAGCCGCCCTGCGAGACGTAGGAGCGGGCGGCGCCCTGGAACGGGAAGTCGAGGGTGGCCTGCAGCTTGCCCCGGGTGACGTACGGCGCGGTGACGGCGGGGTCGCCGGAGTAGACCTCGCCGAACATGAAGAACTTCCGGTTGCCCTGCTTGGCCGCGAAGTCCTTGAGCGCGGGCGCCCACTGCTGCCAGAACGCCATGTCGACGTGCTTGACGGTGTCGATCCGGAACCCGTCCACGCCGGTGTCCCTGACCCACTGCTGGTAGACCTGCTCGAAGCCCTTCACCACCCGGGGGTTCTGGGTGTCCAGGTCGTCCAGCCCGTTGAAGTCGCCCTCGGTGGCGGACTCGCCGACGAAGGTCGAGTCGCCGCGGTTGTGGTAGAGCGCCGGGTCGTTGAGCCAGGACGGGGTCTTGGCCGCGGCGTCGGCGGGGCTGCGGAAGACCGGGGTGTAGGGGAAGGAGTCCTTGGTGGTCCTCGGCCACGGCGCGCGCGAGTCGGCCAGCGCGGTCTCGTCCACCGGATTGCCGTCCGCGTCGAGCGTCGGGTAGGCGCCGGTCGAGCGGTAGCCGTGCTGCTGCTCGGCGTCGTCGATGACGTCGGCGGTGTGGTTGGTGATGACGTCGAAGAAGACCTTGATGCCGCGCGCGTGCGCCTTGGCTATCAGCTCCTTCAGCTGCTCGTTGGTGCCGAAGTGCGGGTCGACCTGGGTGAAGTCGGTGATCCAGTAGCCGTGGTAGCCGGCCGAGGCTCCCCCACCCTCCGGGCGGGAGGTGCCCCCGGCCCCGCTGCCCTGCACCGGCTTGTTCTTGAAGATCGGGGCCATCCAGATCGCGGTGGTGCCGAGGTTCTGGATGTAGTCGAGCTTCTGGATCAGTCCGGCCAGGTCACCGCCGTGGTAGAAGCCCTTGTCGGCGGGGTCGAAGCCGTTCTCCAGCCGGCCGCCGGTGATGTCCCCGGTGTCGTTGGCGGGGTCGCCGTCGGCGAAGCGGTCGGGCAGGACGAAGTAGAACTGCTCGCGGGTGAGGTCGTGCCGCCCGGCGGTGGCCGCCAGCGCGGCGTCCGAGGGCGGGGGCGGCGGGGCGGCGGCGAGCGCCGCGGGGGCACCGCCGAGGGTGGCGGCGGTCAGCGCGGCGGCCAGCAGCACGGCCGTGCGGCCGGGTCTGCGGCGGGACCTGCTCCGTCGGGGACTGCTCCGTCGCGGGCGGAGCGGCGTATCGGCCACTGAGGGGCTCCCTTGAAGGGGGGAAGGGCGATCGATGTGCCAGGAAGCTAGCGGCCTGCAATATGTTTCAGCAAGATGCAGAAACCGTTTCGTGTCGGGAAAATCCAGGCCACGGCCGCGCCCCGGCACCCCCGGTTACGCCGCCCCGGCCGTTCGCGTGACAATGGGACGTATGTCCGTCCCACCGGTAGCCACCAGACCCGATCGCACCCCCTACCCCGGTGGGAGCCGCCCCCTAGCCCTCAAGGGGGACAGCCGGTGAAGAATCCACTTCCAGGGGATGAGCAGACGGCTACGAGCGGTCTGGCAGACTTCTCGTCCATGGGGGAACCGACCGAGATCCAGCGAGGCGACGCCGGGCGCGCCGACGGGGCCCACGGTGGCGGTTCCGGAGCAGCGCAGGCCGCCGCGGCCGGGCTGCCGGATGGAGCCACCCGTGCCGCCCAGACCCGCACCGCCGCCCTGCGCAACCGCGTCCGCGACCAGCGCCGCTCACCGGCCCGACCGCGGCTCTGGTTCGAGCTGGCCCTGATCGGGATCAGCTACTGGATCTACTCCGTGGTCCGCAACGCCGTCCCCGAGCAGGAGGCGGTGGCCCAGAAGCACGCCCGCTGGATCTGGGACCTCGAGCACCACCTCGGCATCGCCGTCGAGCGGTCGGTCAACCACGCCGCGGACGGCGTCGGGTGGCTCATCACCGGGATGAACTACTACTACGCGACGCTGCACTTCATCATCACGATCGGCGTCCTGGTCTGGCTCTACCGCAGCCACCCGGGCCGCTACGTCGCGGCCCGCACCGTGCTGTTCGTCACCACCCTGATCGCCCTGGTCGGCTTCTACGCCTTCCCGCTGGCACCGCCCCGGCTGATGACCGGCGGCGGCTTCATCGACACCGTGCAGACCCACGGCACCTGGGGCTCCTTCGCCTCGGGCCCCGCCGCACACGTCTCCAACATGTACGCCGCGATGCCCTCGATGCACATCGGCTGGTCGACGTGGTGCGGCCTGGCGATCTTCTTCCTGGCCCGCCGGGCGTGGGTCAGGGCGCTCGGCCTGATGTACCCGGCCGCCACCCTGCTGGTCATCGTCTCGACCGCCAACCACTTCTGGATGGACGCCGTCGGCGGCGTGATCTGCCTGGCCCTGGGCTTCCTCGCCGCCCGCTGGCTGTACCACGACTGGGTCTACCGGCTGCCGCGGGTGCCCGCCCGGGAGGCGGCGGCGGACGAGCCGATCACCGTCCCGGAGCAGTGGAGCGAGCCGGCGGTCAGCACCGCACGCCGGTAGCCGGTCGCACCTGGAACGAGGAGAGGGGCCCCCGGTCGGGGCCCCTCTCCGTTTCCCTGGCGCCCGGTGGGTCCGCAGGCGCCCGGTGGGTCCGCGGGTGCCCGACCGGTCCGCCCGGCCGCCCCCGCAGCCCGCAGCCCGGGGCCCGCCGGACTCCCCCGCAGCCCGGGACGTCAGGCGGACCCGTAGAACAGCCGGTCCACCACCGCTCGGGCCCGCCGGGTGGTGCGCCGGTAGTCGTCCACGAGTTCCCCGCTGTGCCCGGCGCCGTAGCCCAGGTACCGGGCCACCCCGGCCAGCTCACGGGCCTCCCCCGGGAAGCTGTCCCCCGGGCGCCCGCGCACCAGCATCACCGCCGCCCGCACCCGGGAGGCCAGCACCCAGGCGGCGTCCAGCACCTCCCCGTCGGCCGGGTCGACCAGCCCCGCCCGGACGGCGCCCGCCAACGCGGCCCTGGTCCTGGTGGTGCGCAGCGCCGGCAGCTCGTGCCCGTGCTGGAGCTGGAGCAGCTGCACCGTCCACTCCACGTCCGCCAGCCCGCCCCGCCCGATCTTGGTGTGGGTGGTCGGATCCGCCCCGCGCGGCAGCCGCTCGGCCTCGATCCGCGCCTTGATCCGGCGGATCTCCACCAGGTCCCGCTCCGGCACCCCGCCGCCCGGGTAGCGCAGCGGGTCGATCAGCTGCCGGAAGCGCGCACCCAGCTCCTCGTCCCCGGCCACCGGCTCCGCCCGCAGCAGCGCCTGGCTCTCCCAGGCGTGCGACCAGCGGCGGTAGTAGGCGGCGTACGAGGCCAGGGTGCGCACCAGCGGGCCGCTGCGGCCCTCCGGCCGCAGGTCGGCGTCGACCAGCAGCGGCGGCTCGGTGGACGGCGCGCCCAGCAGGGTCCGCAGCTCGTTGCAGACGGCCTGGGCGGCCAGCGCCGCGTCCTGCTCCAGCGAGCCGAGCAGCGGCTCGTGGACGAACAGCACGTCGGCGTCCGAGCCGTAGCCCAGCTCGTGGCCGCCGAAGCGACCCATCGCGATCACCGCGATCCGGGTCGGCAGGGTGCCGTGCTCCGCCTCCCAGCCGGCCACGCACGCGCGCAGCGCGCCCTGCAGGGTCGCGGCGTTGAGCGCCGTCAGCGCCTCCCCCGCGGCGTCCAGCGCCTCGCCGGGATCCTCCCCGAGCCGCCCGAGCACGTCCGCGGCGGCCGTCCGGAACAGCTCCCGGCGGCGCACCGAGCGGGCGGCGGCCACCGCGGCGGCGGGGGACCCGGCCCGGCCCACGGCGGCCAGCACCTCCGACTGCAACGCCGCCCGGCCGCGCGGCACCAGGCCCTGCGGGTCGCCCAGCATCGCCACCGCCTCGGGGGCGCGCAGCAGCAGGTCGGGTGCGAGCCGGCCGGCCGACAGCACCCGGGCCAGCTGCTCGGCGGCGGCGCTCTCGTCGCGCAGCAGCCGCAGGTACCAGGGGGTGCGGCCGAGCGCGTCGGAGACCTGGCGGAAGTTGAGCAGCCCGGCGTCCGGGTCGGCCGAGTCGGCGAACCAGCCGAGCAGCACCGGCAGCAGGGTGCGCTGGATCGCCGCCTTGCGGCTCACCCCGGACGCGAGCGCGCTGATGTGCCGCAGGGCGGCGGCCGGGTCGGTGTAGCCGAGCGCCTCCAGCCGGGCCCGGGCCGCCTCCGGGGTCAGCCCGGCGGCGCCCGGCGGCAGTTCGGCGACGGCGTCGAGCAGCGGGCGGTAGAACAGCTTCTCGTGCAGCCGCCGGACCTCCACCGCGTGGCGCTTCCACTCGCGCTGCAGCGCGGCCACCGGATCGGAGCGGGTGTCGTCGTTGATCAGCGCGGCGAGCGAGCGGGCGAGGCGGCGCAGGTCCTCCTCGGCGGTGGGCATCAGGTGGGTGCGGCGCAGCCGGTGCAACTGGATGCGGTGCTCCAGGGAGCGCAGGAAGCGGTACGCGGTGTCCAGCGAGGCGGCGTCCGCCCGCCCGACGTACCCGCCGCGGGAGAGCGCCGCCAGCGCCTCCAGGGTGTTGCCGCTGCGCAGCGCCGGGTCGGTGCGGCCGTGCACCAGCTGGAGCAGCTGGACGGAGAACTCGACGTCGCGCAGCCCGCCGGGGCCGAGCTTGAGCTGGCGGTCCAGCTCGGTCGCCGGGATGGAGTCGATCACCCGGCGGCGCATCTGCTGCACGTCGGTGACGAAGTTCTCCCGGGCGGCCGCCTGCCAGACCATCGGGGCGAGCGCCTCGACGTACGCGGCGCCGAGCTCGGCGTCCCCGGCGACCGGACGGGCCTTCAGCAGCGCCTGGAACTCCCAGGTCTTGGCCCAGCGCTGGTAGTACGCCAGATGACTGGCCAGGGTGCGCACCAGCGGGCCGTTGCGGCCCTCCGGGCGCAGGTTGGCGTCCACCGGCCAGATGGTGCCCTCGCCGGTGGTGTCCGAGCAGAGCCGGGTGAGGGCGGCGGCCAGCCGGGTGGCCGCCCTGAGCGCCTCCTGCTCGTCCACTCCCTCGCGCGGCTCGGCGACGAAGACGACGTCCACGTCCGACACGTAGTTGAGCTCCCGGCCGCCGCACTTGCCCATGCCGATCACGGCGAGCCGGCAGGCCGCGGCGGCCTGCGGGTCCTGCGCCTCTGCGAGGTCCAGGGCGGTCTGGAGGGTGGCGCCGGCCAGGTCGGCGAGTTCGGCGGCGGTCTGGGCGAGGTCGGTGGTGCCGGTGAGGTCGCGGGCGGCGATGGCCAGCAGGCAGCGGCGGTAGGCGACGCGCAGCGCGTTGGCCGGGGTGAGGGTGTCGTCCCGGACGCTCTCGGCGAGGGCGCGGCGGAAGTCCTCCGGACCGGGGTGCATGTCCCGCAGCTCGAAGGTGACCAGCGCGTGCCAGTCGTGCGGGTGCCGGGCCAGGTGCTCGCCCAGCGCGGTGGAGACGCCGAGTACGCCGAGCAGCCGGTCGCGCAGCGGTTTGGAGGTGGTGAGGGTGTCCCGCAGGGTGCGCCGCTCGGCCTCGTCGGCGGCCTCCAGCAACCGGGCCAGGCCCAGCAGCGCGAGGTCCGGGTCCGCGGTGGCGCCCAGGGCGTCCAGCAGCACCGGGTCGTCGGCCAGCCCTTCCAGGCCGGGGCCCTCCAGCAACCGGACCGCCCGCGCGGGGTCGGTGAACCCGCGCCGGACCAACCTGATCTCGGGCCGGCTGACCCGGCTCCCGGCCCGCTGCTCCTCCACCGCCATCGGCCCCTCCATCCGTCCGTCCCAGCAGGCTACGCGCCCGCGCGGCCCCGCGCCGGACGCGACCGCCAGCCGGGCCGGCGCCCGCCACGCGGCGGGCCCGCGGTCACCCTCCCGGGTGACAGCGGGCCCGAGGAGTCTCGGCGCGCCGGCCCGGC
>NZ_JBEPAK010000203.1:0-12892 GCF_040298565.1 Kitasatospora sp. NPDC001539
CCCGGGGCCGCCGCGCCGCCTCCCGGGCGGGTAGTTTCGAGGTGTGACGACGAATGCTGTGCCGACGGACGCCCCGGGCGCGAAGTTGATCCTGCTGACCACCACCCACCGGGTCGCCCCCGGGTTGCTGGCCTGGCCGGCCTGGGAGGCCCTGCGGTCGGCGGGCCGGGTGCTGGCGGCGGACGAGCGGCATCCGCAGGTCGCCGCGGTGCGGCAGGCCGGGGTGGCGGTCGAGGTGGTGGCGGCGGATTCGGCGCCGGCCCTGGCGCGGCTGCTGACCGGGCAGCCGGCCGGGACGGGGCCGACGGTCTGGCTGGGCAGCCCGGACGGGGACCCGGGGCTGACGGACGCGCTGGCACGGCTGGCGGTGGAGCGGGCCGGCGAGGTGCCGGAGATCGAGGTGCTGCCGGGCTCGTACGACCTGCCGGGCTCGCGGCTGCTGGACCTGGTGTCGGTGATGGACCGGCTGCGTTCGCCCGGCGGGTGCCCGTGGGACGCCGAGCAGACGCACGAGAGCCTGGTGAAGTACCTGGTCGAGGAGGCGTACGAGCTGGTCGAGGCGATCGAGGAGGGGGATCGGGACACCCTGCGCGAGGAGCTGGGCGACGTGCTCCTGCAGGTGTTCTTCCACTCCCGGATCGCCGAGGAGCACCCGACCGGGCCGTTCACGATCGACGACGTGGCCGGGGACATCGTCGAGAAGCTGGTGTACCGCCACCCGCACGTGTTCGGGGACGCGGAGGCCGAGGGCGCCGCCGAGGTGGAGGCGAACTGGGAGCAGCTGAAGGCCGCCGAGAAGGCGGACCGGGAGTCGGTGCTGGACGGCGTCCCGGCCGGGCTGCCGTCGCTGGCGTACGCGGCGAAGCTGGTGTCCCGGGTGCGCCGGGCCGGGTTCGAGGGCGTGCCGGACGAGCCGTACGAGCTGCCGGCGGAGCTGACCGCGGAGTCGGCGGGCCGACTGCTGCTGGCGGTGGCGCAGCGGGCGCACGACGCCGGGGTGGACGTGGACGCGGCGCTGCGCTCGGCCGCGCGCGGCTACCGGGAGGCGGTGCGCGCGGCCGAGGGACTCGGGCAGCAGTCGTAGCGGGGCGCGAGCGCGGGCAGGAGCGGGCGCTCGGGCCGCGGCGGCGTCAGGCCGCCGTGGCGGCCGGCTCGGCCGGGCGCCGCTGCGGGGGGACGAGCTCGCCGATGGCCTCGCCGACCAGGGCGACGAGTTCGGCGAGGCGCTCCAGGTCGAGGTGGGCGGGCAGGTCGGCGAGGGAGACGATCCGCTCGCCGTTCGGGCCGGCCACGCAGAAGAGGTCGATCGGTCCGAGGTGCTTCTCGGCGGTGTCGACCAGGGCGGCGACGTCGCTGGGCCGGCGGATGTCGCCGGCGACGCCGACGACGGGGCACCCGGGCCGGTCGAGTTCGGCGGCGAGGTCCTCGGCGACACCGACGTTGGTGTCGGCGATCAGCACCCCGGCGGCGCCGGCCGCGGTGAACCGGCGGGCGAGGTCGGCTCCCGAACCGCCGTCGAGCACCGCGATGACGACGACTGCCCCGCTGACCCGCATGGTCTGCTCCTCCCTGTGGGCGACACCGCACCGGCGCCCACGCACACTGCGGAGGATCGTAGGCACGACCTGACCCTCCGCAACAGGGATTACCCCGCAGGTGACCAGGCTCACGCCCGCCGTCCGGCCAAGCTCTGTCCAAGAGCCGTCCACGTCCCGTCCACGGGCCGTCCACGGAGGGGCGGCGCACCGCACGCGCGCCGTCGGCGACCGGCTCGCGCCCCCCACGGCGCCCGAACGGCGCCGTCCCCGGCGCCCCCTGGCGGCCGCCCGGCGAACCGTCCGCGACCGGTCCGGACGCCCTCGACGGCCGCCGGTGGGCCGGACGCGCCCGGGGCAGCGGTTACGGTCGACCCATGCCTGCTCAGCCCGACGCCGCCCAGCCCGCCCCGCAGCTCTTCACCTGGGAGTTCGCCGCCGATCCGTACCCCGCGTACGCCTGGCTGCGCGAGCACGCCCCGGTGCACCGCACCACCCTGCCGAGCGGTGTGGACGCCTGGCTGGTGACGCGGTACGCGGACGCCCGGCAGGCGCTCGCGGACAGCCGGCTGTCGAAGAACCCGGCGCACCACAGCGGGCAGGCGCACCGCACCGGTCGGGTGGGCATCCCGGGGGAGCGGCAGGCGGACCTGATGACCCACCTGCTGAACATCGACCCGCCGGACCACACCCGGCTGCGCCGCCTGGTGTCCAAGGCGTTCACCCCGCGCCGGGTGGCCGAGTTCGAGCCGCGGGTGCAGCAGCTCACCGACCGGCTGATCGACGGCTTCGCGCAGCGCGGCTCGGCCGACCTGATCCACGAGTTCGCCTTCCCGCTCCCCATCTACGCGATCTGCGACATGCTGGGCGTCCCGGCCGAGGACCAGGACGACCTCCGGGACTGGGCGGGCATGATGATCCGCCACCACGGCGGGCAGCGCGGGGGCGTGGGCCGGGCGGTCAAGCGCATCCGCGCCTACCTGGTTGACCTCATCCACCGCAAGCGCGCCGACCTCGGGGACGACCTGATCTCCGGTCTCATCCGGGCCAGCGACCACGGCGAGCACCTGACGGAGAACGAGGCCGCCGCGATGTGCTTCGTGCTGATCTTCGCGGGGTTCGAGACGACCATCAACCTGATCGGCAACGGGACGTACGCGCTGCTGCGCAACCCGGGCCAGCGGGCGCTGCTGCAGGAGTCGGTGGCGCGTGGGGAGACCGCCCTGCTGGAGACCGGGATCGAGGAACTCCTGCGCTACGACGGGCCGGTGGAGCTGGCGACCTGGCGGTTCGCGACGAGCCCGCTGAGCATCGGCGGGGTGGAGATCCCGGTCGGCGATCCGGTGCTGGTGGTGCTGGCGGCGGCCGACCGCGACCCGGCCCGGTTCGCGGACGAGAACACCCTGGACCTGGCCCGGACGGACAATCCCCACCTGGGGTTCGGGCACGGCATCCACTACTGCATCGGCGCCCCGCTGGCCCGGCTCGAAGGGCGCTCCGCCCTGGCCACGCTGCTGTCGCGGCTGCCCGATCTCAGGCTTGCCGAGAGTCCGGAGAATCTGCGCTGGCGGGGTGGCCTGATCATGCGTGGGCTGCGCGAACTTCCGGTCGAATTCAGTCCCGAGGCGACGTCTCCGGACCCGGTTCCTGAGGCTCCGACACGCTGACGGATGGTCGTCCCGCGGCCCTCAGGCACCGTATGAACGCCCATCAAACCGGACAAACAGGTGCCGTTGGTAGGCGATTGGTCACCTGCCGTGATTTCCGTGTGATGTCGACGATATGAGCTTGTGATCGGTCTGAGGATCTGTCTAATCTCCCTGGAGTTCGCAGCTGCGGACCTCGTGCGCGGAACGCCGAATCCTGCCCGCCGCGTCACGGGAAACCGACCAGAACCCTGGGCAGGGGCGGGGGAACCAGGTTTGTTGCCGTCCCCACGGCTTGGGGTGAAGCCGCCCGAGCGGGAACGTCTCCGCGCACGGCGGCCGGGCCACCTCCCCGGTCCGAACCCGACAGCTCACCTCGCAGGCGTGCGGAGAGGGACCTTCATGCTGTTCGTTGGAACCGGCCGTCACCGTCGTCGCACCCAGGCCGAGAAGGCCGTCGCCGTGGCCGGTGTGGCCGGCGTCGGACTTGCGCTGCCGCTCCTCACCGCCACCGGTGCCTCCGCCGCCCCGGCCTCCACCTGGGACTCCGTCGCCCAGTGCGAGAGCGGCGGCAACTGGAGCATCAACACCGGCAACGGCTTCTACGGCGGGCTGCAGTTCACCTCCAGCACGTGGAAGGCCTACGGCGGCACCGCCTACGCCCCGCAGGCCAACCAGGCCAGCAAGGCCCAGCAGATCTCGGTCGCCGAGAAGGTGCTGGCCTCCCAGGGCCCGGGCGCCTGGCCGGTCTGCTCGCAGAAGGCGGGCCTGACCAAGGGCGGCGCCCCGGCCGCCGTCGACACCTCGTCGGACGCCAAGCCCCGGTCCGCCCCGCAGCAGGCGCCCAGGACGCAGGCTCCCGCTCCGGCCGCGAAGCCGGCCCAGAAGCCGGTCCAGCCGTACGCGCCCAAGCACGCCGCGCCCCGGCAGGCCGAGAAGCCGGCCGAGCAGCCGGTCCAGCAGTACACCCCCAAGCACGCCGCCCCGCGCGCCGAGCAGTCGGCCCCGACCGCCCCGGCCGGCCACGACTACACCGTGCGCTCCGGTGACACCCTGTCGACCATCGCCGCCGCCCAGGGCGTGACCGGCGGCTGGCAGGCGCTGTACGACGGCAACCGCTCCACCGTCGGCGGCGACCCGGACCTGATCATGCCCGGCCAGGTCCTGCACCTCGGCTGAGGACCGACGAGGGGGCCGGCCGACGGGTCGGCCCCCTCGTCCGCTTCCGTCCGGTTCTGTCCGGGTCCGTCCGTGCCGGTCCGGGTCCGTCCGCGCCCGGGGGACAAGCTGGGACAAGCAGGTGAACTACCGGGGGGTAGCAGGGCCACACGTTGAGACGGGGCCGAGGCCAGCGTGGCCCCGGGAGCCCGGGCGGTTAGGCTCTGGTCGTAACGACTCCGCAATCGTCCCGCCGACATCACCACCGTCAGCCGGACCAGCTTCCGCAAGGAGATGCCTCGTGCCGTCCATCGATGTCGTCGTAGCCCGTGAGATCCTCGACTCGCGCGGCAACCCCACGGTCGAGGTCGAGGTCGGCCTCGACGACGGCAGCACGGGTCGTGCCGCTGTCCCGTCGGGTGCCTCGACCGGTGCCTTCGAGGCGCTGGAGCTGCGCGACGGCGACAAGAACCGCTACTTCGGCAAGGGCGTCGAGAAGGCCGTCCTGGCCGTCATCGAGCAGATCGGCCCCGAGCTCGTCGGCTACGACGCCACCGAGCAGCGCCTGATCGACCAGGCCATGCTGGACCTGGACGCCACCCCGGACAAGTCCTCGCTCGGCGCCAACGCCATCCTGGGCGTCTCGCTGGCCGTCGCCCACGCCGCCTCCGAGGCCAGCGACCTGCCGCTGTTCCGCTACCTGGGCGGCCCGAACGCGCACGTCCTGCCCGTCCCGATGATGAACATCCTCAACGGCGGCTCGCACGCGGACTCCAACGTCGACATCCAGGAGTTCATGATCGCCCCGATCGGCGCGGAGTCCTTCTCCGAGGCCGTCCGCTGGGGCGTCGAGGTCTACCACACCCTCAAGGGCGTGCTGAAGGAGCGCGGCCTGTCCACCGGCCTCGGCGACGAGGGCGGCTTCGCCCCGAACCTGGACAGCAACCGCGAGGCCCTGGACCTGATCACCGAGGCCATCCAGAAGGCCGGCTACGTGCCCGGCCGCGACATCGCGCTGGCCCTGGACGTCGCCGCCTCCGAGTTCTACCAGGACGGCGCCTACCAGTTCGAGGGCAAGGCCCTGTCGGCCGCCGAGCTCATCGAGTACTACGCCGAGCTGGTCGCCGCCTACCCGCTGGTCTCCATCGAGGACCCGCTGGACGAGTCGGACTGGGACGGCTGGAAGGCCATGACCGTCAAGCTGGGCGACAAGGTCCAGCTGGTCGGCGACGACCTGTTCGTCACCAACCCGCAGCGCCTGGCCAAGGGCATCGAGACCGGCACCGCCAACGCGCTGCTGGTGAAGGTCAACCAGATCGGTTCGCTGACCGAGACCCTGGACGCCGTCGAGCTGGCCCAGCGCAACGGCTACCGCTGCATGATGTCGCACCGCTCCGGCGAGACCGAGGACGTCACCATCGCCGACCTCGCCGTCGCCACCAACTGCGGCCAGATCAAGACCGGCGCCCCGGCCCGCTCCGAGCGCGTCGCCAAGTACAACCAGCTGCTGCGCATCGAGGAGATCCTCGACGACGCCGCCGAGTACGCCGGCCGCGGCGCGTTCCCGCGCTTCCGCTCCGCGGAGTGATGAGCACGGCGAGCCAGCCGGCCGAGCACGCCTGACCGGTGCCCCGCCGTTCACCCCGTAGGGTTGACGGCGGGGCACCGTCGCGACCAGGAGGGGATACGGGAGATGGCTGGCTGGAGGATCCCGGGCTTGGCGGCCCGGCCCCGGTTCACGAGCCGGGCGACCGTCCTCGTCCTGGTGCTCTGCTCACTGGTGGCGATCCTCGCCTACCCGACGCGGCAGTTCATCTCCCAGCGCGCCGAGATCTCCGCCCAGCGGGCGAAGGCCGACCACGCGCGCCAGCAGGTCGAGCAGCTGCGCCGGGACAAGGCCCGCTGGCAGGACCCGGAGTACGTCAAGGCGCAGGCCCGCGCCCGGCTGCACTACGCGGTGCCGGGGGAGACCCCGTACATCGCGGTGGACCCGGCCGGCTCGGCCGCCCGCCCCTCGGCGCCCGCCGCACCCGCCTCGGCCGGCGGCTCGGCCAGGGCCGCCGCCAAGCCCTGGTACGCCAGCATCTGGGACTCGGTGGACGCCGCCGACCTCGCCGCCGCGCCGCCCTCCGTGACCCCCCGTCCGCTCCCTCCGTCCTCCGTTGGAGACCCCACCCCCCATGACCACTGAGAACCACCCCGCCGTCTCCGACGCCGACGTCGCGGCCATCGCCGCCCAGCTCGGCCGGGTGCCGCGCGGCCTGCGCGGTGTCGCGCACCGCTGCCCCTGCGGCAACCCCGACGTCGTGGAGACGGCCCCCCGGCTGCCGGACGGCACGCCGTTCCCGACGCTGTACTACCTGACCTGCCCCAAGGCCGCCTCGCTGATCGGCACCCTGGAGGCGGACGGCGTGATGAAGGAGCAGACCGCCCGGCTCGCCGAGGACCCGGAGCTCGCCGCCGCGTACCAGAGGGCGCACGAGGACTACATCGCCCGGCGCGACGCGATCGAGGTGCTGGAGGGCTTCCCGAGCGCCGGCGGCATGCCGGACCGGGTGAAGTGCCTGCACGTGCTGGTCGGCCACTCGCTGGCGGCCGGCGAGGGCGTCAACCCGCTCGGCGACGAGGCGCTCGGCATGCTGGAGGACTGGTGGGCCAAGGGCCCGTGCGTCTCCCCGGCCGAGGTCGAGGCGGCCGGGGAGCGGGTCGCCCGCAACCGCGCCAAGGAGCAGGACCACGAGGCCGTGATCGCGGCCAAGCAGCGGAAGGCGGCCGAGCGCGCCGCGAAGAAGCGCGCCGCCGAGGACGCCGCGGAGCAGGAGTCCGAGTGACCATGACGCGTGTGGCCGCGATCGACTGCGGCACCAACTCGATCCGCCTGCTGGTCGCCGACCTGGACCCGGAGACCGGCGGGATCACCGACCTCGACCGCCGGATGATCGTCAACCGGCTGGGCCAGGGCGTGGACCGGACCGGCCGGCTGCACCCGGACGCGCTGGCCCGCACCTTCGCGGCCTGCCGGGAGTACCGGGAGATCATCACCGGCTTCGGCGTCGGCCCCGAGCGGATCCGCTTCGTCGCCACCAGTGCCTCCCGGGACGCCGAGAACAGCGACGAGTACGTCAAGGGCGTGCGCGACATCCTGGGCGTCGAGCCCGAGGTGGTGAGCGGCGAGGAGGAGGCGCACCTGTCCTTCGTCGGCGCCACCAAGGAGCTGACCGGTGGACAGTTCCCGGCGCCCTACCTGGTGTTCGACCTCGGTGGCGGCTCGACGGAGTTCGTGCTCGGCGGGACGGACGTGCAGGCGGCGCGCTCGGTGGACATCGGCTGCGTGCGGCTGACCGAGCGCCACTTCGGCGGTGCCGAGCTGCCCTCCGAGGAGCAGATCGCCGAGGCCCGGGCCCACGTGCGGGCCGAGCTGGACAAGGCCGAGGAGGTGGTCCCGCTGACCGGCGCGGCCACCCTGGTCGGCCTCGCCGGTACGGTCACCACGGTGTCGGCGATCGCCCAGGGCCTGTCGGAGTACGACAGCGAGCGGATCCACCACTCCCGGATCAGCCGCGAGCGGGTCGCCGGAATCGCCCGCGAGCTGCTCGCCGCGACCCACGCCGAGCGCGCGGCCATCCCGTCGATGCACCCGGGCCGGGTGGACGTGATCGCCGCCGGGGCGCTGGAACTGCTGGAGATCATGGAGCGGACCGGTGCCGCCGAGGTGGTCGTGAGCGAGCACGACATCCTGGACGGCATCGCCTGGAGTATGGCCTCCTGACGGTCTGCAGGGCTTACCGAACCGGCTCCGGCGCCCCCGGCGGGGCACCGGAGCCGGGGCGCGCCCGGGCGCGGGCGGGAATGTTCGTGAATTTCTTCACATGGCGATCCAGTCATTCGTCGCACCCCGGGGCCCGCTACGCCCGAATTGTGAGACCGAAGGCCTGCCCCTGTCCGGGCCCGCTGGATCGCAGGTCAGGCCTCGTTCGGGGTTTGAAAATCGAAATCACGCGCGGGAACGCGGGAGCTGTGCGGATCGTTGCTGCTCAGCAGGGTGGTGCTCCGGCGCGCGTTCACGGCGCCCCCCTGAGGCCTGTGAGCCGCCCGGTGGGGGCCGTTTTTGTGGGCGCGGAGTGTAGCACGGGGTGTCCATGAGCTTGTGACCGGGCTCACGAAGGCTGCTCCGAACGGTGCTGGATACTTTCGGATATGAGCACCACGGAGCGTCCTCGCATCCTCATTGTCGGCGGTGGTTACGTCGGCCTGTATGCCGCGATGCGCATCCTCAAGAAGATGCGTTACGGCGAAGCGACCGTCACGGTCGTGGACCCGCGGTCGTACATGACGTACCTGCCCTTCCTCCCCGAGGCGGCCGGCGGCAACGTCGCGCCCCGCAACCTCGTCGCGCCGCTGCGCAGCGCCCTCAAGAAGGCGGAGGTGCTGACCGGGTCCGTCACCGGTATCGACCACGCCCGCAAGGTCGCCACCATCCAGCCCGCGGCGGGCGACAGCTACGAGCTGCCCTTCGAGTACCTGGTCGTCGCGACCGGCTCGGTCTCCCGCACCTTCCCGATCCCGGGTCTGGCGGAGAACGGCATCGGCATGAAGACGGTCGAGGAGGCCATCGGCCTCCGCAACCACGTCATGGCCCAGCTCGACAAGGCCGAGTCCACCACGGACGAGGAGGTCCGCCGCAAGGCGCTGACCTTCGTCGTCATCGGCGGTGGCTTCGCCGGCGTCGAGACGATCGCCGAGATCGAGGACATGGCGCGCGACGCGTCGAAGCTGTACAAGACCGTCAGCCGTGACGACATGCGCTTCGTCATGGTCGAGGCGGCCAACCGCATCCTCCCCGAGGTCGGCCCGGACCTGGGTCTGTGGACCAAGGAGAAGCTCGAGGAGCGGAAGATCGAGGTCTACATCGAGACCTCGATGGACTCCTGCATCGACGGCCACGTCATGCTGAAGAACGGCATGGAGATGGACGCCTCCACCATCGTGTGGACGGCCGGCGTCAAGCCGAACCCGGTGCTGGCCAACTTCGGCCTGCCGCTGGGCCCGCGCGGCCACGTCGACACCGCGCCGACCCTCCAGGTCCAGGGCTTCGACTACGTCTGGGCCGCCGGCGACAACGCCCAGGTGCCGGACCTCGCCGCCGGCGAGGGCGCCTGGTGCCCGCCGAACGCGCAGCACGCCTGCCGTCAGGCCGTCGTCCTCGGTGACAACGTGATCTCCGGCATGCGGGGCTTCCCGCAGAAGGAGTACAAGCACAAGAACCTGGGTGCGGTCGCCGGTCTCGGCCTGCACAAGGGCGTCGCGATCCTGTTCGGCAAGGTCAAGCTGAAGGGCCGTCTGGCCTGGTGGTTCCACCGTGCCTACCACGGCGCGATGGTGCCGACCTTCAACCGCAAGGTCCGCGTCTTCACCGACTGGACCCTCGCGATGTTCCTGAAGCGCGAGATGGTCGGCCTGGCCCAGATGGAGCGGCCGCAGCTGCCGATCCAGGAGGTCACGCCGCCCACCAAGCCCGTCGAGGCCGCCAAGCCGGCCGCCGACAAGGAGCTCGCCAGCAAGTAGCGACCGGACCCCGGTGTGGGAGCGCCGGGGGCATGAGTCGGAGGCCCTCCGCCCGGCAGTGACGCCGGACCACGACCTCCGTGGTGCTCAGCCGGCCGTGTGACCGGGCGGAGTACAGAAACAGAGGAGCCCCTGCCGAAACCCTCCGGCAGGGGCTCTCTGTTGTTCGCTCGCTGGGTGGTCCGCCCGCTGGCTCGTCCGCCCGCTGGGTGGTCCGCCCGCTCGACGCCGGGGCGCTCCGCCCCGGCGCCGCGGCGGGCGTCAGTCGGTCTTGATGCTCGACAGGATGTCCAGGCCCGCGGCCCGGCGGGCCGGCCAGATCGCGGCCACCAGCCCGACCAGCCCGGCCAGCGCCAGGAACAGGGCCAGCTGGCCGTACGGCAGGACGGTGGTCAGCCCGGTCAGGCTGGACTTCAGGGTGCCGTTGACCGCCCAGGCGATGAAGCAGCCGAGCAGCAGGCCGATCCCCGCGCCGAAGAGCGAGATCACCACCGACTCCAGTCGGACCATCCGCTTGATGCCCCGGCGGTCCAGGCCGATCGCCCGCAGCATCCCGATCTCCCGCTTCCGCTCGAACACCGACATCGCCAGCGTGTTGATCACGCCCAGGACCGCGATCAGGACCGCCATTCCCAGCAGGCCGTACATCAGGTTCAGCGCGAAGGTGATGATCTGGCTGAAGTCGTCCCGGACGTCCTGCTTGGACTTGACCTCGATCACCGGGTTGGCGCCGGTGGCGTCCTTGAGCGCCTGCTTGAGCGCGGGGGTGGCGCCGTTCTCGCCCTTCACCAGCACGTCGGCGACGTAGGGCTTCGGCTCGTGCTTGGCGATCTCGCTGTTGGCCAGCAGGACCGGGCCGAACATGCCGCCCCCCTCGTACACGCCGCCCACGGTGAGCCGCCCGGTCGAGCCGTCCGGGAAGCCGGCGGTCATCGTCGAGCCGGTGGTGACGCCGGACTTCGCGGCGACGTCCTGGTCCACCAGCAGCTGGCCGCTGCGGAGCGCGGCGGTGGACCCGCTGGTCAGCTTGACCTCGGCGATCCGGTCGAAGGCGTCCGCGTCCAGACCCGTGATCGACCTGGTGGTGCCGTCGAGCTTCCAGTACGCGGAGGTCATCGGCGAGGACGCCGCCACCCCGGGCGCCTTGGCGATCTGGGCGGGCAGCTGCCCGGACAGGTTCATGCCGTTGGCGGACGAGACGATGTAGTCGGACCTCATCGACCTGGTCACGGCCCGGTCGACGGTGTCGCCGACCGAGGTGCCGATCACGGTGAGCCCGGTGACCAGGGTCAGGCCGATGGTCAGCGCGGCGGCGGTGGCCGCGGTGCGGCGCGGGTTGCGCACCGCGTTCTGCTGGGCGAGCCGGCCCGGGGTGCCGCCCAGCGCCCGCAGCAGCGGACCGACCAGGGCGACCACCGGGCGGGAGAGCAGCGGCAGCAGGACGAACACGCCGATCAGGGCGAGGAAGGCGCCCCCGCCGACCGGCAGTCGGCCGCTGTCGTCACCGGTGGACGCGCCGTAGCCGATCAGCGCCAGGCCGCCGCCCGCGAGCACCGATCCGATGGTGTTGCGGACCACCAGGCTCTTCTGGGTGGCCGGTTGGTCGCCGCTGCTCATCGCGGCGACCGGCGCGATCCGGGCGGCGCGCAGGGCGGGCAGCAGGGCCGACAGCACCGTCACCAGGACGCCGACCGCGACGGTCACCACGACGGTGAGCGGCTTGACCAGCAGCGAGCCGCTCGGCATGTTCTCGTTCAACGAGCCGATCAGGGACTGCATCCCGGCGCCGATCCCGATGCCGGCCAGCAGGCCGGCCACCGCGGAGACGGTGCCGATCAGCAGCGCCTCGACCAGCACGGAGCGGGTGACCTGCCTGCGGCTGGCGCCGATCGCCCGCAGCAGTGCGAGCTCCTTGGTGCGCTGGGCGACCAGCATGGTGAAGGTGTTGGCGATGATGAAGATGCCGACGAAGAGCGAGATGAACGCGAAGACCAGCAGCATGGTGCGCATCGCGTCGGTGCTCCGGGCGATCTGCGCCTGCTCGTCGGCCTGGAGCGCGGCACCGGTCTTGATGACGAACTGGTGGTCCGACGGGATCACGGGCTCGGCCTGGGCGAGCAGCGCGTCCTGGGAGGTCCCCGGCTTCGCGGTGAGCACGATGCTGCTGTAGCGGCCCGGCTCCTGGAGCAGTGTCTGCTGGGCGGTGGCCCGGTCGAACAGGGTGAGGGTGCCGCCGGTGTTCACCACCGGGTCGTCGGTGGTGAAGAGTCCGGTGAGCCTGGCCTCGATCACCGGCCCGTTGACGGCGATCCGGACGGTGTCGCCGACCTTGTACCCGGCCCGGTCGGCGGTCCTGCGGTCGAGGGCGATCTCCTTGGCGTTCTTCGGGCCCTGGCCCTCGACCATCGGGTAGCGCGGGTCCCTGCCGTCCTGGCCGGGCGCGAAGTTGGCGCCCCGGGCGGCCCAGACCTGGCCGATCAGGTCGCCCTTGCGGTCGGCGACGCCGGTGAAGCCGCTGACCACGCCGCGGGCGCTCGCGGCGCCGGGCAGGGCGGCCAACCGCTGGACGGTGGCGTCGTCGAGGACGGTCGGGCTGCTCTCGCTCTTCTGCCTGGCGGAGGCGTCGGAGGCGGCCGCGTTGTCCACGACCTGGACCGACACGTCCGAGTAGCTCTTGGAGTTGCTGTCCCGCAGGGCCTTGCCGAAGGTGTCGGAGAAGACCATGGTGCCCGCCACGAAGGCGGTGCCGAGCAGGACGGCCAGGGCCGTCATCAGGAGCCGGCCCTTGTGGGCCAGCACGTTGCGCAGAGCGGTGCGATGCATGAGGTGTCCTGGGGAGGTTCGGTGAGGCGGGCTGAGGGGCCGGGCTGGTCAGCTGGTGCGGCCCTTGGCCTCGAAGCGGCGCATGCGGTCCAGGACGGTGTCGGCGGTGGGGGCGTGGAGTTCGTCGACGATGCGGCCGTCGGCGAGGAAGACGACGCGGTCGGC
>NZ_JBEPAK010000204.1:0-12845 GCF_040298565.1 Kitasatospora sp. NPDC001539
GCTCCCGCAGCCCCCCGGCTGCGGGAGCGCCCTCAACGCTTCCCCGGCGCTGGACCCAACTGTGCACCTCGCCGATTGACGTTCGATAAACGACCGGTAGCCGCCCTGCCGACCGGCGGAACCGCAGGTCGGAGCCGCCGCACCCGGCGCGTCGTGCGGCGTGCGGGGCCCGGCGCACCACCCTCGCCCGCACCGCAGTGCTTCCGCGCAACCGGTCCAGATCGGCCCATGCATGACGAGTTGGCTGGAAACGGACCCCATCGCGCAGTGATCACGCATATTCTCAGATGCCAGTACGCACACGAGTGTCCGCCGACGACGTGTCGGGGTGCAGGCCGTCCGTGTGGTGCGGGGAGCGTGACGTACCGCCACCGGCAGCCGCCCGCGAGGCTGCGGAGGAGCCGACCGGAGGCCACGGGTGGAAGGGTGCCTCTCAACGTGACGACCGGACAGATATCCGACTCGTTCCCCGTCGGTGAGGACGCCGACGACGACGGACCCGACGTACGGCGGCGCCGCGCAACGCGCGCCCTGCAGGCCGTCGCCTTCGACACCATCGGCGCCGGGTACGGCGAGGCCTTCCCCGCCAAGCACGGGCAGTTGGAGTGCGGGAACCGCCTGCTCGCCGACCTCGAACCGGGGGCCCGGGTGCTGGACGTGGGCTGCGGCACCGGCGAGCCGACCGTCCGCCAGCTGACCGCCGGCGGGCTGCGGGTGACGGCGCTGGACCTCTCCGACGTGATGCTCGACCTGGCCCGCCGCACGCCCCACCCCGGGCCCCACCCGCCCGATTTCCATCGGATCGACCTGTACGATCTGGCCACCCGGCGCGCCGACCGGGTCTGGGGCGTCCCCGGGCTCGGCCCCGAGGGCCGCGGCACCTTCGCCGCCGTCACCGCGTTCTTCTCCCTGATCCTGCTGCCGCTGGACGAGATCCCGGTCGTGCTGGGCCGGCTGCGCGAACTCCTGCGGCCGGGCGGACTCCTGGCGCTCGGTATGGTCGAGGCGGACCTGGATCACGTTCCGCTTCCGTTCCTCGGCAGAGAGCTGCGGATCAGCGGGTATCTGCGGGAGGATCTGGAACGGGTTCTGGTCGCGGCTGGTTTCGCCGTCGAGGATTCCTCGGGGCGTCCGTACGCGCCGGCCAGCACCGCGCTGCCGCCGGAGGAACAGCTGTTCCTGTGCTGTCGACGCGTCGGCTGACCGACCGCTCGACCAGGACGACCGCTCCCCACCGGACCGCAGCTCGACACAGGACGACCAGAACGACCCGCGACCACCAGAACGACCCGCGACCACCAGGACGACCCGCCACGACCAGGACGGCCACCGCCGCCCGCCCGCCGACCAGCACACCCACCGACCACACCGAATCCAGGACAGGCAGCCGTGCGCGACCAGCTCAAGACCGAGGCGGAGCAGCCGCCCGCCGTCCCGGGCCAGCGCCGCCGGGTCCCGGCCCGGGCCCAGGCCCCGGCGAAGCCGCCGACGGCACGGCCGGGGCGCCTCGACGTGGCCGACCGCCTCGCCTACCTCGACGCGGCGACCCGGCGGATCAACAGCGCCCTCGACCTGTCCGCGACCCTGCGCAACATCGGCCGGGTGCTGGTGCCGACCCTCGCCGACGCGGCCGTCGTGCACCTGCGCGACCCGCTGCCCAACGTGGAGCGGGAACCCGGCTTCCCGGACGAGCTGCGGATCCACCACAGCACCGGCACCCGGATCGGCCGCCGCGGCCGCAAGGGCGGCGCGGACGAGCGGCACCGCTCCCGGTACGGCTCCCGCTCCACCGCCGACCCCGGGCCCGCCGTCCCCGTCACCCGCGGCGGCGCGCTCGCGCACACCCTGCTGAGCCGCCGCCCCGCCGAGTCGGTGGTGCTCGGCACACCCGAGGCCGAGCGCGCCGAGACTCTGCTGCGCGAGCTCTACGGCAGTCGCGGGCTGGCCCGGCTGGCCGCCGGCACCTCGGTCCTCGCGCTGCCGCTGCGCGGCCGCAAGGCCGTGCTCGGCCTGCTGGTGCTGATCCGCCGTCCCCCTGAACGCACCGGCCGTCCGGCCTTCGACGCGGCCGACACCGCGACCGCCGCGCACCTGGCCACCCAGGCCGGACTGGCCGTGGACACCGCGCTGCGGTACGCCCGCGAGTGGGAGATAGCCAACGAACTCCAGCGCAGCATGCTGCCGTTGCGGCTGCCGCAGCCGCACGGCGTCCGGCTCGCCCAGCGCTACCTGCCCGGCGAGCGCGGCGCGCAGGTCGGCGGCGACTGGTACGACGCGGTGCCGCTGCCCGGCAACCGGATCGCCCTGATCGTCGGCGACGTGATGGGCCACTCGCTCACCTCGGCCGCCATCATGGGCCAACTGCGCACCAGCGCGCAGACCTTGGCCGCGCTCGACCTGCCGCCGCACGAGGTGCTCTACCACCTGGACGAGCAGGCGCAGCGGCTCGGCCGCGAACAGCACCTGGCGACCTGCGTGTACGCGGTGTACGACCCGATCGCCAACCGGGTGGTGCTGGCCAACGCCGGGCACGTCCCGCCGGTGCTGGCCCGCCCGGACGGCACGGCCGAGTTGGTGGAGCTGGACTCCGGGGCGCCGATCGGGGTCGGCGGGGTGGACTTCAGCTCCGTCGAACTGCCCGCGCCGCCCGGTTCGGCGCTGCTGCTGTTCACCGACGGCCTGGTGGAGACCCGCAGCCGTCCGCTCAGCGACGGCCTCGAGGTGCTCCGGGCCAGGATCGCCGCCGCCCGCTGGCAGTCCCCCGACCAGTTGTGCCAGGAGGCGCTGCGGATCCTGCCGCCCGGGGACCGCGGCGACGACATCGCCCTGCTGGGCGCCTGCTTCGACGGCATCCCGGCCGGGGACGTCGCGCACTGGTACCTGCAGCCGCGCAACGAGACGCCGGGCCGGGCGCGCCGGCTGGCCGCGCACACGCTGCGCCGCTGGGGGCTGGACGAGCTGAGCGGCGCGACCGAGCTGATGGTCAGCGAGCTGGTGACGAACGCCGTCCAGCACGCGACCAGGCCGATCACCCTGAGCCTGGTGCGCACCACCCGGCTGCGCTGCGAGGTCGGCGACGACAGTCCGCTGCTGCCGCGCCCCCGCCGCACCGGTCCGGAGGACGAGCGCGGGCGGGGGCTGCAGATAGTGGCCCGGTGCGCGGACCGCTGGGGCGCCACCCGGCTGGGCACCGGCAAGGTGGTCTGGTTCGAGCAGCGGCTGCCCCGGTAGCCGTACGCCCGGCGGGGGCGATCCCGCCGGGCGCGTGCGCGCCGTCCTGCCGCGTTCGGGCGGGCCGGTGCCTCGCCTGCCGCGCTCTCGGCCGACCGGCGCGCCGCCCGCCGCGCTCGTGGCGGCCGGCGGCCGGCGGCCGGTGCGTCGCCCGCCGCGCTCTCGGCGGCTGGTGCGTCGCCTGCCCGCTCCCGGGCGGGCCGTCACACTCCGGCGGGCTCCTTCGCCGGCTGCTGCTCCAGTCCGGCGATCAGCTGCTCGCCCTCCATGTCGACCCTCGGCACGACCTTCTCCAGCCGCTTCGGGAACCACCAGGCGGCTTCGCCGAACAGCGCCATGGCGGCCGGCACCAGCGCCATCCGCACCACGAAGGCGTCCACCAGCACGCCCACCGCGAGGGCGAAGCCGATCGGCTGGACGATCGGGTCGTGGCCGAGGACGAAGGCGCCGAACACCGAGATCATGATCAGCGCGGCCGCGGTCACCACCCGGGCACCGCCCTTCACCCCGCCGACGACCGCCTCGCGCGGCGCCTTGCCGTGCACGTGCTGCTCCTTCATCCCGGAGACCAGGAACAGCTCGTAGTCCATCGCCAGTCCGAACAGCACGCCGATCAGCAGGATCGGCACGAAGCTGACCACCGGCCCGACCTTCGGCACGTCGATCAGGCCGTCCAGCCAGCCCCACTGGTAGACCGCGACCACCGCGCCGAGCGAGGCCCCGATGCTGAGCAGGAAGCCGAGCACCGCCTTGAGCGGCACCAGCACCGAGCGGAAGGCGAGCGCCAGCAGCACCAGGGCGATGCCGACGATCACGGCGACGAACGGCGGCAGGGCCTGGCCGAGCTTGGTGGACACGTCGATGTTGGCGGCCGTGGTGCCGGTGACGGCGACGTCCGCGCCGGTCGCCGACTTGAGCCCGGCGCGCTGGCCGCGGATCTCGTCGACCAGCGCCCTGGTGTCCGCGTGGTCGGGGCCGGTCTTCGGGATGACGGGCACCAGGGCCGTCGCACCGGTCCGGTCGGCCTGGGGCGGCAGCAGCGTTGCGACACCCTTGAGGGTCTGCAGGCTGCCGGCCACCGCCTGCACCGCCTGGTCCGGCCGCGGCGCCTCACGGGCGTCCACCACGACCACCAGCGGCGCGTTGAAGCCCGGCCCGAAGTGGCCGCTGACCAGGTCGTACGCCCTGCGGGCGTCCGTCCCGACGGCCTGGGAACCGCCGCCCGGCAGGCCGAGGTCGAGGCTCGCGGCGGGCACCGCGAGGGTGCCCAGTCCGGCCAGGCCGACCAGCAGCACCGGCAGCGGGCGGCGGACCACGAAGCGCGCCCAGCGCTCGCCCATGGTGGTCCCGCCGTCGGCGGCCCGCGCCCGCTTCCACACCGGCAGCCGGTCGATCGCGCGGCCGACGAAGCCGAGCACCGCGGGCAGCAGGGTGATCGCGACCAGGACGGCCACCACCACCGCCCCGGAGGCGGCCAGCCCCATCGTGGTGAGGAACGGGACGCCGGCCACGGCGAGCCCGGCGAGCGCGACGACGACGGTCAGCCCGGCGAAGACCACGGCGCTGCCGGCGGTCGCGGTGGCGCGGGCGGCGGCCTCCTCGGGCTCCAGGCCCTCGTGGAGGTGGCGGCGGTACCGGAAGAGGATGAACAGCGCGTAGTCGATCCCGACGGCGAGACCGACCATCAGGGCCAGCACCGGTGCGGTGGTGATGATCTCGAAGCCCCCGGTGAGCGCGAGCAGGCCGGCCATGACCGCGCCGACGCCGGCCAGCGCGGTGAGCAGCGGCAGTCCGGCGGCGACCAGGGTGCCCAGGGTGATCACCAGCACCACCCCGGCCACCACCAGGCCGATCGCCTCGGTGCCGCCTTCGACCTGGGCCAGCCGGTTGTACGCGTCGCCGCCGAAGGCCACCTCCAGCCCGGCCGAGCGGGCCGGTTCGGCGGCGGCCTTCACGGCCTCGCGCTGCTGGTCGGTGACGTCGGCGAGCTTGCGGTCGAAGGAGACCAGCGCGATGGCGGCCTTCCCGTCCGGGGAGACGGCGCCGGTCGCGTACGGGTCGGGCACCGCAGCCACGCCCGGGACGCGGGCGATCCGGGCGACGGCCTCGCCGACCGCTGCGCCGGCCTCGGGCGTCCTGACGCCCCCGGCGCCCTCGGTGGCGAAGACGACCTGGGCGGAGCCGTGGCCCTGCTCGGGGAAGGTGCCCTTGATCTTGTCCAGGGTGGTCTGCGCCTCGGTGCCGGGCACCTTGAACTCGTCGCTGGTCTTGCCGGCGAAGGCCCCCGCGGCTCCGCCGACCGCGATCAGCAGGGCGATCCAGACGGCCAGCACGGCGCGTCTGCTCCGGAAGCAGTGGCGGCCCAGCCGGTACAGGTACGTGGCCATGGGTTCCCTCGGTCATCTCGTCGGACAGGCGGCTGCCTGGGCGGACGCCTCCCACCGTAGAACGAAGTTGGTCGAGTGACAAAGTTGAGCGACAAAATCGAGTGACATGGTTGTCCGACCGTGGCGCTACCCTGGCTGAATGGCTCATGTCCCCGCCTCCGAACGCCGACCGCAACTGGTCCAGGCCGCGATCGACCTGATGACCCGGGAGGGCGTCGCCGCCGGCAGCACCCGCGCCATCGCGGCCGAGCTGGGCGTGGCACAGGCGACGGTGCACTACACCTTCGGCACCAAGAAGGACCTCTACCGGGCCGTCGTCGAGCAGCTGAAGGCCGACTTCGTCGCCCAGGTGCGCGCCGCCTCCCCCGGGGACGGCTCCTTCGGCGAACAGGTCCGCACCCTGGTGCACGCGCTCTGGGAGGCCACCACCGGCGAGCACGGGCGGTGCGTCCTGCTGAGCGAGTTCGGGGCGCTGGCGATGCGCGACCCGGACCTGCGGGAGATCATGCTCGGGCTGCAACTCGACATCGAGGGCACCGCCACCGAGATGCTCACCGCCCTCGCGGCCGCCCACGGCCTCACCCTCGCCAGGCCCGCCCGGGAGATCGCCGTCCTCTTCCTCAGCGGCTTCGACGGGCTGACGACCCGCCACCTCACCGTCCGCCGGCCGGGCGACCAGCCGGACCCGGCCACCCTGGAGGCGCTGGACCTGCTGGTCGCGACGACGGTCGGGCTCTGCCTGGGCACCCCGGCGGCCGCTTAGCGGCCCGGCGGGGGAGGCGGCCCGGGCCCGGCGCCCCGTCCCGTCCCGCGTCCCGGCCCGTCCCGCGTCCGGGCCCGTCAGGAGACGATGCGCACCGGCAGTTCGGCCAGCACCTCGCGCAGCGCCGCCGCGAAGCGCTCGTACTCCGCGCTGCGCGGCGAGCCCGGCCGGGTGGCCAGCCCGATCCGGCGCCCGGGCGCCGGCGCCGCGAAGCGGACGACGGCCAGCCGGTCGGTGCGGCCGGCCTCGACCTCCAGGGCGGTCGCGGGCAGCAGGGTCACCCCGAGGCCGCCGGCGACGAGTTGGACCAGGGTGGACAGTCCGGCCGCGCGGGTGGTGGAACCCGCCGGGTCGGTGCCGACCTCGCGGCAGATGTCCAGCGCCTGGTCGCGCAGGCAGTGGCCCTCCTCCAGCAGCAGCACGTCCAGGTCGAGCAGCACGTCGCGCGGGACGTCGGTCCGCCCGGCGAGCGGGTGCCCGGACGGGGCGACCAGGACGAAGTCCTCGTCGAACAGCGGAATGTCCCGGGTCTGCGGGGCCCCGCCGGCCGGCAGCGCGAGCAGCAGCACGTCCAGGCGCCCGGCGGCCAGGCCGTCCAGCAGCGAGGGGGTGCGCTCCTCGTGGACGTGCAGCTCCAGCTCCGGGAACCGGTCGCGGACCAGCTTCAGCACCAGCGGCAGCAGGTACGGCGCCACCGTCGGGATCACCCCCAGGTGCAGCGGCCCGGTGAAGGGCCGGCGGGCGGCCTCCACCTCCTCGGTCAGCGCCTGGAGCGAGGCGAGGACCCGACGCGCGTGCCGGTGCACCCGCTCCCCCAGCGGCGTGATGATCACCTTGCGCGTCGTACGCTCGACCAGTTGCGCGCCCAGCGACTCCTCCAGCGCGGCCACCGCCCCGGACAGCGCCGGCTGGCTGGTCCCGGTCGCCGCGGCGGCCTCCCGGAAGTGCCGGTGCTCGGCCACCGCCACGAACGCCCGGAGCTGCGCCACCGTCGGGGTGCGCGGGCCGCCCCGGCCTGCGGCACTCGCCACTGACTGCTCGGCCTTGGCGGCGGTGGGCCTACGGGCGGCGGGCCGGGAGGCGGTCGGTTCGATACTGATAGCAATCTCCGATCAGACACCTCAAGTGTAGCCAATTCCGCTATCAGTCCACGGCCGACCGCTCAGCACTGCACCACAGCATGGTGGTACTGATCCTCCAGATTGAGGTCGAGACGCTCCTCGACCGACCGGCCGTCCCGCTGGACCGCCACCCGATAGGTGCCCTGGAGGTCCCTCGGGATGGCGACGGTGTAGACGGTGTGGACCACGCCGTCGACGGGGATCGAGAAACCCGCCAGGACCGGGACGTCCCGGCCCTGGCAGGAGAGATGGTCGACCGTCTCACCGTTGGCCATCAGCATCACCGACCAGTCCTTCTCGAACAGACCGGCACCGATGAAGGTCCCGACCCCGGGGGTCGGCCGCTTGGCGATGTCCGCGAGCGGGACACAGCCCCGGGCCACCACGCTCTCCGAAGCCGTGCAGATGTCCCCGCTCTTCTCCGCCTGCCAGATCAGCTCCGGCCCGTAGCCGTTGCTGAACCGGAGTTGGGTGAATGCGTCACCGGCAGGTGCCGTCCCGTTCTCCTTGGCCGTCTGCAGGATCGATTGCCTCGACCGCTCCGACAGTGTCGGAGCGGAGGCCGGCTCGGAAGTCGCCGCAGCAGTCGGCGCGGAGGTCGGCGCTGCGCTCGCCCCGACATCGCTCTGCCCGGACACCGTGGTGCACGCGCAGGCACCGAACACCAGGCCGACGACTACAGCGCGAAGCCTTGCGGATAAGCCCGTCATACAGCTCATCATCCCAACGTCCAGTGCTGGGCTGGTACTGGCCGGGCGCCCAGGTTGGTGAAGCCGGTCGCGTCGTCCTTCAATCCGCTGACCTGCACCCCGGGCAGGGGTTGGGCCTGGACCCGCCCCCGCCCGGCAAACGACAAGGCGGTGCCCCGCCTCCCCGGCTGGGAGACGGGACACCGCCGGGTCACGCTCAGACGCTCAGCACGGCGCGGGCGAGCCGACCTTCTCCAGGTTGAGGTCGAGACGTTCCTCGGCTTGGTGGCCGTCCCGCTGGACGACAACCCGGTACTCGCCCTGGAGTTCCTGCGGAATGACGACGGTGTAGATCGTGCGGGGGATGCCGTCGATGCGGGTCGAGTACGCAGCACGGACCGGGAAGTCGCGGCCCCGGCAGACCAAATGGTCGACCGACTCGCCGTTCGCGATGAGCGTCACGGCCCAGAACGTCTGTCCGTGGTCGCTGAACTGCCCGCCTCCCATGAAGACGTCGACCCCGGGGACGTGCTTTGCCGGAATCGACGCGAGCGTCGCGCACGTGGTGCTCGGACCGGCCATCTGTGCGGTGCAGATCTCACCGGTCCTCTCGGTTCGCCAGATCAACTCGGGCCCGTAGCCGCCGTCGTACTCGGCCAGCGAGAACTCACCGCCCACCGGCATCCTGCCGGCCTCCTCGGCCATCCGGACGACCTGGCGCTTGATGCTCTCCGGAAACGTCGGCCTCGGAGTGACCCCTGCGGCATCCTTCACGGTCGACGTCGAAACGCTCGGCGAGGTGGGGGAAGGCTCGGCGGCAGAAGAGCCGCCTCTCGTGACGTCCGACGACGCCCCCTCTCCCCCGGACACCCCACTGCACGCGCAGGCTCCGAGCACCAAGCCCAGGAGAACGACACCGAACCTCACCGTTGATCCCCTCACGTCGACAGCCATCCTCTCCTCGACCGGATTTCGCTGCCCTGAACGCGCGCCCAGGGCGGCGCGGAACTCCTACGTGTCGACGGCCTCGGCCGGCGCGTGGTCATGGACGACCCGGTTCCAGCTGAGGAACTGGTGTTGCCGTCGTCCTGCATGGTCGCCCACGCACCTGGGTGGTTCGCGGTGTTCGTCGACCATGCGACCGGGCCACTGCGCAGCGAGGTGAGCACCAGGTTGCCGTCCGGCTGCATCTTTTGTCAGCTGGACGCTGTTGGAGCGGATGGACCCACCCGCGTTGAGCACGAAGCCGGCGCCCATGGTCCGGTTGGCAGCCGGGTTGGTGATGCGATCAACCCCGCGTCGGGACACTGATAGCTCCACCCGATCAGTCCGAGCGCCTTCTGCTATTTCCCTGATCAGTCCACGATGTGGAATTGTGGTCACCGTCCGCAATCCGGACAAACCTTCCCACCCTTACCCAGGAGAGCACACGCATGCTTACGATCGGTGACCAGTTCCCTGCTTGGGCCCTCAAGGGCGTCGAAGGCCCGTCCGCTGACAAGCTGGAGATCAAGGACTACTCGTCGGAGGACCAGAAGGGCTGGAAGGTCGTCTTCTTCTGGCCGATGGACTTCACCTTCGTCTGCCCGACCGAGATCGCCGCGTTCGGCAAGCTGAACGACGAGTTCGCCGACCGTGACGCCCAGATCCTCGGCGTCTCCGGCGACTCCGAGTTCGTCCACCACGCCTGGCGCCGGGACCACAAGGACCTGGGCGACCTGCCCTTCCCGATGCTGGCCGACGTCAAGCACGAGCTGATGCGCGCCTGCGGCGTCGAGGGCGAGGACGGCACCGCCCAGCGCGCCGTCTTCATCGTCGACCCGAACAACGAGATCCAGTTCGTCATGGTGACCGCCGGCTCCGTCGGCCGTAACCCCAAGGAGGTCCTGCGGGTGCTGGACGCCCTGCAGACCGACGAGCTGTGCCCGTGCAACTGGAACAAGGGCGAGGACACCCTCGACGCCCAGGCCCTCCTGGCGGGCTGACCCATGGCCCTCGACGACCTGAAGGCCGCCCTCCCGGACTACGCCAAGGACCTCAAGCTCAACCTGGGCTCGGTCATCGGCAACTCCGACCTCCCCGCCCAGCAGCTCTGGGGCACCGTGCTGTCCTGCGCGATGGCCACCCGCAGCCCCGGTCTGCTGCGTGAGCTGGAGCCCGAGGCGAAGGCCAACCTCTCCCCGGAGGCGTACACCGCCGCCAAGGGCGCGGCCGCGATCATGGGGATGAACAACGTCTACTACCGGACGCTGCACCTGCTCTCCGACAAGGAGTACAGCACGATGCGCGCCGGCCTGCGGATGAACATCATCGGCACCCCGGGCGTGGAGAAGGTCGACTTCGAGCTCTGGTGCTTCGCGGTCTCGGCCATCAACGGCTGCGGCCAGTGCCTCGACTCGCACGAGGCCGTCCTGCGCAAGGCCGGCGTCGAGCGCGAGGTCATCCAGGCCTCGCTGAAGATCGCCGCCGTCCTCCAGGCCGTGGCCGGCGTCCTCGACTCCGAGGCCGCCCTCGCCGCCGTCAACGCCTGACGCACCCGGCCACCCGTACGACGGGCCCCTCCGCCTTCCGGAGGGGCCCGTCGGCGTTTTCCGGCTCCCGGCCCTCCCGGCTCCGCTACGGTGCCAGGCGATCCGTGCACGGAATTCGGTCCGGGAGGGAGCCGGGGTGTCCGACCACTCGGAGGGCGGCGGGGGGTTCCAGGTCGACCCCGACCTGCTCCACCTGGCCGCCGACAGGGCCGCCGCGACGGCGGGGCAGCTCCCCGGCCACGCGCGGGCCGTCCTCGACTCGGCCCACCGGACCGCCGCCGCTCTGCGCGGTCTCCACTGCGGCGCGGCGCTGGACGACTGCGCCAACGCCTGGCACGCACTGCTCGAGGAGCTCCGGACGGCCATGAGCGGACACGGGAGCCGTCTGGAGGAGGCCGCCCGCCGGTACCGGGGCGCCGACCGACGGGTCGCCGCCCGGTTCGGCCCGACGGCGGCCCAGCAGCGGGACTTCGTCCGGCACTTCGGGTAGCGGGCCGCGACCGTGGATCTCGCGACGCTGCGCGACACCGATGTCGCCGCCCTCCACGCGGCCGCCGACGCGTACGACGGACTGCGCGCCGCCCTGGGGCAGCACCTGGAGGACTGGCGCGGCGGAGTCGACCAGCCGCTCGCCGCCTCCGGCTGGGCCGGACCGGCGGCGGACGCGGCGACCCCGTCCCTGGCGCTCGCCGCCGGGGAGTTGAAGGCCGCCCAGGCCGAGGTCGGACAGCTCGGCAAGGTCCTGCGCGCCGGCGCGGATGCCGTGGTCCTCGCCCGGTCCGAGCTGCACAGGGCCCTGGAGGACGCCCGGACCGCCGGTATGAGCGTCACCGAGCACGGCGCCGTCATCTGGGAGCCGGCCCCGTACGCCGACCGGCACGACCCCGATCACCGGAGCATCGACGAGCGGACCGCCACCGCGCTCGCCGCCCGCATCGCCACCGCCCTGGCCCGGGCCGACGCCGTCGACCGGGCCCTCGCCGCCCGGCTCCGGCACTACACCGCCCGCGCCCTCGACGGCACCGGCCTCGATCCCGACTCCGCCGCCCGGGACCGGCTCGACCCCGGCCTCGGCGTCCCGGCCCTGCTCCGGCTCGCCGTGCCCCCGGACGACGCCCCGCCCACCGAGGTGTACGCCTGGTGGAACGGCCTGCCCGCCGGCGAGCAGCAGCTGCTGATCACGGACCACCCGGAGCTGGTCGGCAACCGCGACGGCATCCCCGCCGCCGCCCGCGACCGGGCGAACCGGATCCTGCTGCCCCGGCTCCTCGCGACGTACCAGGGCCACCCGCCGCCGCTCTCCGACCGGGACCGGCTCAGACTCGAGGGCTTCCGCAGGATCAGTGCGCGGCTGGCGGCCGCCGAGGGGCAGGACCCGCCGGTCCTCCTGCTCGGCATCGGCGAGGAGGGCCAGGGCCGCGCCGTCCTCTCCTTCGGCGACCCGGACACCGCCCGCGACGTCACCTCCCTGGTCGGCGGCATGGGCACCGAACTCCAGCGCATCGGCGGCGGCGACGCCGACCGGGCCAGGGCGGTGTACGACGCGGCCCGGCGGGCCGACCCCACCCGCAGCACGGCATCCATCGCCTGGCTGGGCTACGACGCACCGCTCGGCCTCGACGTCGCGTGCCGGACCGCGGCCCGGGCCGGAGCCGACGCCTACCACCGCTTCCTCGCCGGCCAGCGCGCCACCCACCAGGGAGCCCCGGCGCACGTCACGGCGCAGGGCCACAGCTACGGCTCGCTCGTGGTCGGCCTGGCCGCCCAGCGCCCCGGCGGCCTCCCGGCCGACGACATCGTCCTGGTCGGCAGCCCCGGCACCGGAGCGGATCACGCCTCGGACCTCGGGGTGGGCGCGGACCACGTGTACGTCGGGGCCGCCGCCCACGACCCCGTCTCCTGGGCTCCCGACCCGGCCGCCCTCGGCCCGGCGGCCCGGCTGCCCCCGAACGCGCGCTGGTACGGCCCCGACCCGGCGAGCGCCGAGTTCGGTGCCCACCGCTTCGCCGTGGCCGACGGGCCGCTGGGCCGGGTCCGGGACGGCCGCGGCGACCGACCAGGCGAGGTCGCGGGTGGTGGTCCCGGTGCCCGTCACCACGTCGCCCCCGGGTGCGCGCGGGCCA
>NZ_JBEPAK010000205.1:0-12791 GCF_040298565.1 Kitasatospora sp. NPDC001539
CTCTCGCCCCTCCGACCTGACATGCGCGTACCTTTCACCGACGGAAGCGACGCCCCGGACGATCTGGCGCACCGCACACAGAAGAGACGGACGTGCGGCGGCGCGCCACCATCAGCCGGTGCCGAACGCGCCGGTGCGGGACGGCGGTGACGAAGCCTGCCAGGCGTCGGCGCAGAACACCATCCTTGGTCGGCAGCAGAGCGTGAACGACGTTGATCTCGATCGGCCCGCAGCTGGGCAAGCGCCCGGTGGAGCCGCAGCTCGCCGACGCCCTCCCCGCCGGCATGACAGCCGAGCAGGCGATCGTCACCCACCGGCGGTTGCCCCTGCTGACCCCGGGCAGCGCGAGCTTCGTCAACCACCGCGATCCAAAGTCCGCCCAGGCGCCACCCGGCGCGCGCCGGCCGCGCTCGACCCGGAGACGTTCCCGGTGCTGACCGGGCAGCTCGGCGCGGTCCTTTCCGCCATGGTCGACCACGAGGTGTACGTCGGCGCGCTCCGCCAGCTCAGCCACGCCGCCGGCCCGGCCCGGGCCGCGCTGGTGCCCGAACAGGCGGCCGAGGGGAAGTAGGCGGCGTGGACAGCACCCTCGCCGCCTACCGCGGCCAGAGCGCGCAGCCGGAGCTGATCCACGGCCGGCCCGCCGCCGTCTACCCACAGCAGCTCGCCGCCGTTCCGGCGCGCGGCAGCGACGGCCGGGCCGGCCAGCGCCAGCCGGAGGACTGGGCGGAGCCGCACCCGCCGTGGTCGGCCGTCCCGGCCGGCCAGCAGCTCCCCGCCACCGGCCCGCGCGGCCCGTGGTACTCCGGGCTGCTGGCCCTCACCCGCAACTGGCGCCGGGCCGCCACACCACCGGCCTACCGGCGGGCAACCGACCACCCGGACCGACTGTGGCCCGCTACCCCGACGGTGTCGGTACGAGGCCCTGCGCTGCGCCCGGAACGAAGCCGCGCGGACAGGGTCCGGGGGATCGATGTCGGGGTTGACCGAAGAGGCCGGCTTCGACCGCCTGGAGTGCCGGCCCGGTTCGCGTCCGGGGTATCGGCGCGGTTTTCCGCTTCGTCGGCCGCCGGCCGCCGGCCGTCGGCCGCCGGCCGTGGTCTGGAGAACGGTGGCTGGGGCGATCTGACCTTCCGTTGGGGCGGCACCATGTCGCCGTGCCTGCCCAGCGCGCAGGAGTACGCCGTGGCGCCTCGGGCGGCTCGGCCGCGACCGTCCCGGGGCCGCGCCACCGGACCCCGCACGGGGAGCCGCACGTGCCCCGGCTCCTTCGACCGTGGCCACGAGGCGCGCCCGCACCCGGCGCAAGGGTGAGGGCGCGCCGGCACCGCCAGACCTGCGTCGGGACGGACAGGGAGCACTCCGGGTGGTTCTTGTCGAGCCGGTTGGTCCACAGGTGGTTGCCGGTGACCGGACCGACGACGCCGTCGTCGTCGGCGGCGGGGGCGCTGCGCCGGGAGGACTTCACCGCGGCGGGGGTCTGGTCGCCGAACACGCCGTCGACGTCCAGGGCCATCTGCGGGGTGGGGGAGTCCATGGCGGAGACGTCGGCGTTCCACGCCCACTGGACGCACGTGGCGGCGTACCCAAAGTCCCGGTAGCGGATGGAGCGCGCCCTGGTGCCGGCGCTCGCGGACGTGGTCGCGGTGGCGGCCGGGCGCGCGGCGCCGACCGCGGTCGTGGCCGCGCGCAGGGCCGTTCGCCGGCGGTGTTCATGAGTGCCCCTGGAGGTGGCCGGAAGCGGGATACGGACACCGCGATGCCGTCACCGGTGCTGCCGGATCACCCCAGGACGGCCCGGGGCCGCCACCGCGCGCCGCAGGCTGCCGCACCGGGCGCCGGTCCCCTCCCACGCCGCTGACCTGCGCAGGGGGACGGTGTCCGGGCGGAAAAAGGGGACGCCCGTGGATCGCGGTGGAGCCGCGGACAGCTGCCGCGGACACGGCCGGGCCCCTCGGCGGCGCGAGCCCGTGCGTGCGGGGGTGCCGGCGCACCGCGGCGGCCACGCCGCCCGACCCGGGCGTGCGGACCGCCGCCCTCGGTCCTTCGGGCGGGCCGCGAGGGTATCGGGCGGTCGTGGCCGGGCAGCCGTCGCTGCCCGCCGTCGTCCGCCGCCTGCCGTTGCTGTCCGGTCGCCGCCGGGCTGTCGTCGCGGCCTGTTGCCGGCCCGCCGTTGTGCCGCCGCCCGGCAGGTGAGCGCGGGCGCTGGCATCCCGGGCGCCGGCGGCGCCGGCAGCTCCACCGGTCGAACGCCTTCCTTGGCCGGGGAGCCGGATCCCGTGGCGGCCGCTGCCGTTGCGGGCGTGCCCGTTCCGCCTCGGCGGGCCCGTCTCGCCGGGTGCGCGGCCAGGGGCTCGGGCGCTGGAGCCGCGGATCGCCGACGGGCGGTCCCGGCGAGGGGCGCCACGCGCAGCACGGGGCGCGACGGCCGCCGCTCTGTCCCCGGGTCGGGAGTGTAGCCGGGGGCCTCGCCGTCGAGGAAGCGGTGCGGTGCGGTGCGGGCGGCGTCCTCGCCGGGTGAGCGCGGCGGACGGCGCGGCGGCCCCGATCGGGCCGGGGGACGGCGACGCGGTCGTGTCGCGGGTGTGCACCGGAGCGGGTTGATCGGACTGGTCATCGATGGTTTCCTCGGTCCTCGTGACATCCGCAGTATCAGGCGTCTCACACCTAACTGAGTAACCATCAGTTTCTGATTGATCGTCAGATCACTCTTGGGGGATGGCTTTGAGTACGTTGTCCATGGAAACGACGGGCCCCTCGGACATGTCCGACGACCCGGGTGTGCTTGATCCCGTGGTGGTGGACGAGGGGGACCGGTGCTTCTTCGACCACCCGCTCGACCACGTGCCGGGAATGCTGCTGGTGGCCGGCGTGCTGGACCTGGTCCGGGCGAGGGATCCGAGGTGGACGCAAGCGGCAGGCGGCCGGTTACGGCTGTCGATGACCTTCGACCGGATGTGCGAGCTGGGCCGGCCGGTGTGGCTGCGCGGTGAACCGGTCGCGGCCTGTGACGGGCCCGCGTGGCAGCTGACCGCCGTCCAGGACGGCGCGACCGTCTGCCGGGCGACCGTGGGCACCGCCGCTTTCACCGGACCCGCAGGACCGGCCGGCCGCGCGCAGACGGCGGTGCCCGGCTCCGCGCAGACGGTGGTGCCCGGCGCCGCGTGCGGGGCCCGGGCCCCGGCGGACCCGGCGCTGGTCCACCGGCTCCGGCCGGAGAACGTCCTGGTGGGCGGCCTGGTGCGGACCGAGCGGGCGGCCGTGCTCGTGCCGCCGCCGCACCACCGGTTGGCGGGCGCGGGCGTGCACACACCGGCCGCCCTGATCGAGTCGTCCCGGCAGCTCGCGACGATGCTGGGCCACACCGCCCACGGCCGGGACACACAGGCGCAGATGCTCTGGCTGTCGCTGAACGCGGACCTGCCGACCGGTCTGCCGGTCGCCGTACCCCTGGAGCTGCGGTGGGAGTTCGCACCGGCACGCGGGGCACGTTCGGTGTTCGCGTTCACGGTGGCGGACGCGGCGAGCGGCGAGCGGCACGGCTGGTGCGAGATCGGCGTCCACACCCTCAGCCGCGCCGGCTACCTGAAGCGCAGGGCCGCCACATGAGCAGGGTGGAACAGAAGGCGGGCACGGGCCCGTCCTGGGCGGTGCGGGCACCGCAGCTGCTGTTCGTCGTCGCGGTGCTCGCGACCGGCACCGGGCTGGTGACGCACCTGCGGCACGCCGGCGAGCCGGTGGACCTGGTCGCCGCCGCCCTGGTCGCCTGCTACCTGGGATGGCTGGCGGTCGAGATCCCGGTCACCTTCCGGACCTCCGGCGCCGCGCCCCGCGAATCCGCGACGCTGCTGCTCTACGCGGCGGCCCGCATCGCGACCGTGTCCGCGGCCGTGCTCGGCCCGCTGCCCTGGCACACCTGGTCGCCGCTGCTGCTGGTCCCGGCGGCGGTGTTCGCCGGCGGGGTGGTGCTGCGCCAGGTCGCGATCCACACGCTGGGGCGGTTCTACTCCCACCACGTCACGCGGCAGACCGACCACCAGGTCGTCACCTGGGGCGTCTACCGCTTCATACGGCACCCCGCCTACGCGGGCATGCTGTCGGCGCACGTCGGCTTCGTCGGCTTCTTCCTGAACCCGCTGAGCCTGGCCCTGCTCGTCGCGCTGGCCGCCGCGATCACCTTCCGGATCCGCACCGAGGAGCGCATGTTGGTGAACATCCCCGGGTACCGCGCCTACGCGGCCGAGCGCCCCGCCCTCGTGCCAGGACTGTGGTGAGCGCCCCCGCCCGCCCGGCGCGGGTCACGGTGCCGCTGACCCCCGACGAACTGCTGACCACCACCCGGTCGGTGCGCCTGCGGCTGGACCTGACACGCCCGGTGGACCTCGCGCTGGTGCGCGCCTGCGTGGAGATCGCCCTCCAGGCGCCCAACGGCGGCAACAGGCAGCGCTGGCACTGGCTGGTGGTGAGCGACGACGCCCGGCGCCGGCGGATCGCGCAGGTGTACCGGCGGGCCTTCGAAGCCCGCTACCCGCGGCACGGCGCCACGGGGGCGGCCGACGGCGCGGTGTCCGACCGGATGCTGGCCGGCGGCCGGCACCTGGCCGCACACCTGCACGAGGTGCCCGTCCTGGTGATCCCGTGCCTGGAACTCGGCGGACGGCCACTGCCGACCGGCAACCAGGCGGGCGTATGGGGGTCGCTGCTGCCGGCCACCTGGAGCTACATGCTCGCCGCCCGCGCCCGCGGACTCGGGACGGCGTGGACGACGGTGCACCTGGACGCCGAGGAGGAGGTCGCCGACATCCTCGGACTGCCGGGCGACGTGCGCCAGGGGGCACTGATCCCCACCGCGCACGTGCTCGGGGACGGATTCAAACCGGCGCCGCGACGGCCGGTGGACGGTGTGCTGCACCTGGACGGCTGGGGCGGCAGGACACGGGGCGGTGGATCGGATGACTGAACTCGTGGTGACCACGGCGGCCGACGAGGACGCGCTCGCGGACGCCGCACAGGTCGGGAACAAGTTCGCACGTCAGGAAGTGCTGCGGCGCGCCGGATTCCGGGTCCCGGAGTTCTTCTGCCTCCCCGCCGCCGCCTTCGACGAGGCCCTGGACGCGCTGCGCCCCGCGCTGCCGCCGGTGCCCGCGGACGGCGCCGGGCCGCAGGCGGTGGAGGCATGGTGCGCGAAGGCCCGGGCGGCGCTGGCCGCGTCGAGCCTGCCCGCGGCGCTGGCGCAACGGCTCCGCACGGAGTTCGCCGTGCTGGCCGGGCGGGACGGCCTGGTCGCGGTGCGGGCCTGCGTCGTCCCGGCGACCGCGCCGCAGCCCCCGGCCGGGGCCGGACCGGCGGACGAGGCGGTAGGGGAGGACAGCGCCGTCGACCCGCTCGCGGGCATGAGCGACAGCTTCCTGTACGTCGACGAGCACGCACTGGCCGACGCCGTGGTGCGCTGCTGGGCCTCCGCGTTCAACCCGCAGGCGGTGCGCTACCGCATCCTGCGCGGACTGGACCCGTTGCGCGCCCGCGTCGCGGTCGGCGTGCAGCGGATGGTCCTCGGCACCCGCTCGTTCGTGGCGTTCACCCGCGACCCCCGGGACGGTTCGCCGCGCCGGGTGGTCGCGGCCGCGTACGGCATCGGCGAGGGCGTCGTCCAGGAGAAGGCGGACATCGACCACTTCTTCCACGACCCGGCCACCGGCGAGGTGAGCGCGCGGACCGTGCACAAGCAGTGGCTCATGGGTCGGCCCGAGGGGGCCTTGGCCGGGGCACCGGTCCGGTTGCCGGTGGCCGAGCGGCTGGCCGACCTGCCGGTGCTCGACGACGAGCAGGTGCGCGCGGTGGCGGAGTTGGCCGCCCGGGTGGAGGAGGTCTTCGGCGTTCCGCAGGACATCGAGGGTGCCCTCACCGAGGACGGGGCCATCCACCTGGTGCAGGCCCGCCCCATGGTCCTCACCCCGCCCGCGCCCACCACCACCGACGCCACCGGCACCGCCACGACCGCCGGCCCGGCGGGCGACGAGCCCGCCCGCGTCTACTGGGGCAACCACAACATCACCGAGAGCTTCCCCGGCGTCTCGGGCGCGCTCACCTTCTCCCAGTCCCGGGAGTTCTACCGCCGCTCCTTCACCGACCTCTACCGGCGGATGGGCGTGCCCCGGCCCTGGGTCCGGGACAACGCGCACCGGCTCGCACGGATGGTCGGCTACCTGGAAGGCCAGGTCTACTACCGGCTGGAGGACTGGCACGCCCTGCACGGGCAGATGCCGGTGTTCGAACTGGTCCGCCGCGGCTGGGAGCAGGCCATGGGCATCACCGGCCCCGCCCGCGGCGAGCGCCGCTGGCCCACGCCGGCGGTCATCCGCGCCCTGCCCGGGCTGGCCTGGCGCAGCGCGCTGCACCCCTGGCAGGTGAAGAGCTTCCTGCGCTGGTGGGACCGGCAGATGACCGAGGCGCAGACCGTCGGCGACTCGCCGCAGGAACTGATCGCCTTCTACCGGAGACTGTGGGAACGTGCCGGCGAGCGCTGGGGGGTGACCCTGGTCAACGCGTTCATCACCCTGATCGTGCTCCGCGCGGGCGGCGCCCTGCTGCGCCGCTGGACCGGCCAGGGCCCGCAGACCCTGGTCGAACTCATGGGCGGCGGAAGGGAGAACCGCTCCCTGGAAGCGGTCCGCGCGGCCATGGCCCTGGCGGAACTCGTCAGCGCCGCACCCCAGTTGCGCGCCGCCGTGCTCGAGGACCGCAGCGACCCGCAGCAGCTGTGGCAGCAGATCGTCTCCGGCCGGTACGGCGTGGCCGTCGCCGACGCCGCCCGCGGCTACGTCGCCCGCTACGGCGACCGCGCGCTGCACGACCTCAAGCTGGAGGAGCCCACACCCCGCCAGCGCCCCTGGACCGTGCTCGCCCTGATCCGGCCGCTGGTGCGCCAGAAAGCGACCGTCGCGGCCAACCGCGCCGGCGAGCAGGCCGCCGCCCGACGCGCCCGCCAGCAGTTGCGCGCGGTGTGCCCGAACCCGGCGAAGCGCGCCGCCCTGCTCGCCATCACCTCCCTGGCCCGGGACCTCGCCCGCATCCGCGAGGACACCCGGTTCTGCCGCACCCAGTTGTTCGGACTCTCCCGCGACGTGATGTGGAAGCTGGGCGCGGAACTCGCCCGCACCGGTGTGCTCGACGACCGGCTCGACGTGGCCGACCTGACCGTCGACGAGGTCATCGGCGCGTTCGACGGCACCGCCACCGTCACCGACCTGCGCGCGCTCGTCGCGCTGCGCCGCGCCCAGCGCGAGCGGTGGGCCCACAACCCGCAACGTCCTGCCCTGCTGGGGACTCCCGCCGGTCCACCGCTCGTCCGGGCCCTGCCCCAGGCGGTTGCGGTCGGCGCGGCCGGCACGACGAGCGAGGACCTCCTGCGCGGCATCGGCTCCAGCAGCGGGGTGGTCCGCGGCCGGGCGAAGGTGGTGCTCGACCCCTCCACCGATCCCGACCTGGCCGCCGGACGGATCCTGGTCGCCCGGGAGACCGACCCCGGCTGGCTGTTCCTCATGATGTCGGCCACGGGCATGGTGGTCGAACGGGGCACCCTGCTGTCCCACACCGCGATCACCGGCCGCCTGCTCGGTGTCCCGACGGTCGTCGCCGTCCCGGGCGCCACCACCGCGATCCCCGACGGCGCGTGGATCGAGATCGACGGCACCGCCGGCACCGTGCGCCTGCTCCCGCCGTCCGAGCAGCCCCCGGAAACCACCGCCACCGCCGGCGCCGACCGCGCCGCATCCGCACCCGCCACGACCACCGACACCGCCGAGGCCCGCACGACCCCGAAGGGCGAGACGACATGACCCACCCGGCCCGCTTCCCCTTCCCACCCGCCGGCGACGTCCGCCCGCCCGACGGCTACCAGGACGCCCTGCGCACCGGCGCACCGCACCCGGTACGGCTGTCCAGCGGCCGGCCCGCCCTCCTCGTGACACGGCACCAGGACGTCACCGCCGTCCTCGGCGACGACCGGTTCAGCCGCGCCCGCTACACCGAACTCGCCCGCCCGCTGTTCGCCCGCAGGAGCGAGTCCGTCCTGCTGGCCACCGCCGACGCGCCCGACCACACCCGCCGCCGCCGGGCGATCCTCCCCGCATTCACCGCGCGCCAGGTCCGTCTGCTGCGCCCGCGTCTGGAGACCCTCGCCGAGCGCCTGCTCGACGAGCTGACCGCCGGCGCCACCGCCGGCGAGGCGGACCTGGTGGGCGCCTTCACCGTGCCCTTCCCGCTCCAGGTGATCTGCGAGGTGCTCGGCGTGCCGGTGGACGACAGCGCCCTGCTGCGCGCCGAGGTCGACATCCTCATGTCCACCTCCGGCCACACCCCCCAGGAGATCACCGCCGCCCAGGCCCGGACGGATGACTACTTCGCCGCCCTCATCGCCGACAAGCGGCGCGCCGCCGAGACCGCAAACCCGCCCGAGGACCTGCTCACCGCACTGGCGACCCGGCCCGACGGCGACCCCGACCGGCGGCTGTCCGACCGGGAAGTGGTGGCCCTCGGCTCCGGCATGCTGATGGCCGGCTACGAGACCACCGGCAACTCCCTCGGCATGTGCGTGCTGCTGCTCCTGCGCCACCCCGCCCTGGCCCAGACGCTCCGCCGCCAGCCCGGGCGCACCCCCGCGGCGATCGAGGAGATGCTGCGCTTCACCTCCCTCAACAACACCGGTGGCGCCCCCCACCTGGTGACCGAGGACACCGCGCTGGGCGGCTGCCCGGTGTCGGCCGGTCAGATCGTGGTGCCGCTCACCGACGCCGCCAACCGCGACCCGGCCGTCTTCGCCGACCCGCACGCCTTCCACCCCGACCGCCCGGACGTCGCCTCCCACCTCGCCTTCGGCTACGGGCGCCACCTGTGCCCGGGCGCCGAACTCGCCCGCGCCGAGCTGCAGATCGCCGTCAACGCGCTGCTACGCCGCTTCGACGTACTCGAACTCGCCGTCCCCGAGAAGGAACTGCAATGGCGCCGGACGATGTTCATCAACGGCCTCTGGCGGCTCCCGGTGCGCTGGAGCGCCGCCCGGGCGACCCGACCCGCCGCAAAGCGGCCGGCATGACCGACCACCCCGCCCTCCCGACCGCCCCCGCCCCCACCGGCCCCGGTCCGCTCGCCGTTCGCCTCGGCGCGTTCGTGCGCGGCAGCTTCCCGCTGCCGTTCTCGCTGGTGTTCGCCCTGGCATGGGCGTTCGGCGCCACCGGCCTGTTCGCCGCGGCCGACGGGCGCGCCGCGCACTGGCGCCCCGGGTGGGGCACCGTGGTGGCGGCACTGACCGTCCTGGTCGACCTCCTGCTCCTGCGGGCCGCAGACGACCTGCGCGACCTCCCCTACGACCGGCGCCACAACCCGGCCCGCCCGCTGGCCCGCGGCGCCGTGCTGCCACCCGACCTCCACCTCCTCGCCACCGCCGGCGCCGCCCTGCTGCTGCTCCTCAACGCGGGCAACCAGGCCGCCCTGCTCCTGCTCGCCGCCCAACTCACCTACACCACCCTGCTGGTGGGCGCGGAACTACGCTTCGGGTGGCCGCGCGGGGACGCGGTGATCACCGGCGTCCTGTTGAGCTCCCCGGTACAGATCCTGCTCAACCTCTACCTGTACGCGGTCTTCCTGCACGACACCGGCCTGGACACCGGCTCCCTCCGGCAAGCGGGCCGGCACGTGCTCCCGCCGCTGCTGGTGATCATGCTCGCGGCCACCCACCACGAGCTCGCCCGCAAGATCGTGCGCGATCCGGGCCCGCGCGAACGCACCTACGTACGGGTCTTCGGCCTGCGCGCGACCGTCGTGCTCGCGCTGGTCTTCGCCGCCGGCTCCGCCGGCGCGTCGCTGGCGGTGCTGCGCCCCTGGGCGGCAGGGGCGGCCGGGTGGTGGGGCTGGCTGGGACTGCTGCCCGCCGTCCTCGCGGTCAGCGCCGCCCGGAGCTTCACCCGCGCCGCGGCGGCGCGCTGGCCCGGCGCGGCGGTGGCCGGCTACCTGCCGGCCGTCTTCGTCTGCCATCTGCTGATCGGCCTGGGGAGGACCTCGTGAAGACGGACCACCTGTACATCGCGGGGCTGGCCGGCCACCTGCCCCGGCTGTGGCCGATCGCCGAGGCGGTCACCGCCGGGCGCCCCGGCGCGCAGCAGGCCCGCGACGGCGGCTGGACCAGCGTGTCGGTGGCCGACGACACCCCGGCGCCGGAACTGGCCGCCCAGGCCGCCCGGCTCGCCCTCAAGCGCTCCGGCCTGACGGCCGAAAAGGTGTGCCTGGTGGTGCACGCGGGCGTCTACCACCAGGGCCCGGACGGCTGGTACGCCGCGAACTACGTGCAGGACCAGGTCCTCGGCACCACGGCACCGGCGATCGGACTGAACCAGGGCTGCACGGCGATGCTGGACGCCGCCCGCCTCGCGCACGGCCACCTGGTCCACGCCCCGCAGGGGTCCGCCGTCCTCGTCTCGGCGGCGGACAACTTCGGCACGCCGTCGTGGGACCGGTTCACCTACGCGCACGGCTGGAACACCGGGCGCGCGTCGATCCTCGGCGACGCCGGCTGCGCCGCGCTGCTGTCCGCCACCGCCGGTCCCCTGCGGATCCGCTCGCTCGCCCTGTCCTCGCTCTCCTCCTGGGAGCGGCTCTACCGCGGCACGGAGGACATGTTCCCGCCGGCCGCCGCGGGCGGCGGCCCCCGGATCCCGCTGGGCCGGCGGATGAGCGCCTACGCGCAGCAGGTGGAGGACCGGGACCTGCGCCTGACGATGGCCCGCGAACTCGCCGAGGCCCGCACCGCCCTCGCCCGGCAGGCGATCGACGAGGCGGGTGTCACCTGCGCCGACATCACCCGCGTCACCCACGTGTTCAGCGGCAGCCCGCGGTACGTGGAGGCCCTGCTGGGCCCCCTGGGCATCGCGCCCGAGCGCGGCATGCTCGACCTCGGCCGTACCGTCGGCCACCTGGGCGCCTGCGACCAGTTCCTCGCCCTGGCCCATCTGGTGGACACCGGCGCCGTCGGTCCGGGCGACCACGTCCTGCTGATGGGCAACGGCGGCGGCATCTCCCTCGCCGCCGCCGTCGTCGAGGTCCTGGACCACCCCACCTGGTGACGCCCCCGTCCTGCACCCGCCCCGCACCGGGGCGGGGCCTGCGCCACGCACATGCCGAACAGGCGCCGCGGCGTTGGCAGTTGGTACCACTGGTTCGCGCCCCGGCCGTCCGGCATGCTCGTCCCGAGCCGAAACAACACCGATCGAAGGGGATGGAAGATGTCAGCGTGGGAGATGGCGGCCGTCCTGCTCGCGGGAGTCGGTGCCGGAACCATCAACACCATCGTCGGATCCGGCACGCTGATCACCTTCCCGGTGCTGCTCGCCTTCGGTGTGCCCGCGGTCACCGCCAACGTGTCCAACACCATCGGCCTGGTCCCCGGCTCGCTCAGCGGCGCGCTCGGCTACCGTCGCGAACTCGACGGCCAGACGGGCCGGTTGCTCCGGCTCGGCACGGCTGCCCTGCTGGGCGGCCTGCTGGGCGCGTACATCCTGGTGAAGCTGCCGAGCCGGGCCTTCACCGTGATCGTGCCGGCGCTGATCCTGCTGGCGCTGGTCCTCGTGGTGATCCAGCCGCGGATCGCCAGGGCGATGGCCGCCCGCCGCCAGGGCGGCGCCCAGGGCGCAGCCGGGGGACCGCTGCTGACCGCGGGGGTCTTCCTGACCAGCGTCTACGGCGGTTACTTCGGTGCGGCGCAGGGCGTGCTGCTGATCGCCCTGATGGGCATGCTGCTGGCCGACGACATGCAGCGGCTCAATGCCACGAAGAACGTGCTGGCCCTGATCGTGGACGCCGTCGCCGCCTGCTTCTTCCTGTTCACCTCGCACATCGACTGGGCGGCTGTCGGGCTGATCGCCGTCGGCTCCACCCTCGGCGGACAACTCGGCGCGCGGATCGGCCGCCGACTCCCGCCGTCCGCGCTGCGCGCGACGATCGTCCTGGTCGGCCTGGCAGCCGTCACCCGGCTGCTGGTCAACTGAGCACCCCCGGTGCGTTCGCGGACCACGGGCCGATGCCCCGCGCCGCTGCCCCTGACCGCCGCGACCTGCGCCCTCACCTGACCACCGGGACGCCTCGGGGAGGGGAGAAGAGGGGGGAGGGGAGGGGAGGGGAGGGGAGGGAGAGAGGGGGGTCGTGTACCCGCTCGCGCCGCTGCCCCTCGGAGCACCGGCCTGACGAGTCCGGCCCTTCGTGTGCGCTCGTCCCGTCGGCCGCGACCAGGGCGCTGCCCCCGGGGGAAGGGCAGCGCCCTGGAGCCTGTGTGCCGCCCGGTCGTCCGGATCGGCCGCTCCTGGACACCGGGCGGTGTGGCGGGGAAATCCACTTCGCACACTCGCACCGGTGCGGCGGACGACGTCGAGGGAATCCCGCCGAATCCATCGATCCGATTTCGGCCGGCCCGGAAAAGGACCGTGCGGGCGCGTTCGAGAGGCGTCATGAGCAGGCCTGCCGTCAACCCGGGATCTCTCCGCGGAATTCACCTTAGTGGTGCCGCTGCTCGGCGTCATCCTCCGGCCGGGGCGACCCGTCCGCGAGCACTCCGTCCGAGGGGTGCGGCCGCGCGCGGCCCGGTGGACGCTCGTGCCGGCCCTTGCGGTCTCCACTCGCCGTTCCGTGCGCCGATCGCCGCGGGTGCGTGTTCAAGTGCCGTGTTTGAGCAGTTGAACACGTGGGGAGAACAGGCGGTCGCATGCCCGTCGCCGCTCGTCCTCGACATCCGTCGAGGACGAGCG
>NZ_JBEPAK010000206.1:0-12647 GCF_040298565.1 Kitasatospora sp. NPDC001539
GGTACCTGGCTCGGGCCAGGTACCGGGGCGGCGGGCGCAGGACGTCCTGGAGCCGGTGGCCCGGCTCCGGATCAGGGGGCGACGACCTGGAGGTGGACGCCGGCCGTCGCCTTCATGGCGCTCTTCATGGCCTCCACCGCCGTCTCGCCCAGGGCGATCGCGTAGCCCACCCGGTCCTCGGAGCTGCTCAGGTCCGAAAGGCCGTCGCCGGGCCGGCGCTCGAAGTCCCACCGCAGGACGTCGTCAGCGGGGGCGAGGGCGATGCCGGTGAGGGTGCCGCAGGCGGGCGGCAGCACGAAGCTGATCGCCGCCCCCGGCGCCACGGGGCCCGCGGTCAGCACCGGAGCCGTACCCAGCAAGGCCGCCACCGCACGCTCGTACTGGTCCTGGCCGGTGGCCAGTTCGACGAGTTCCGGGATGCAGTCGCCGCCGACCCGGGTGTGGGTCTCGATGACCACGGGCCCGTGCACCGGGTCCAGCCGCAGCTCGGTGTGGCTCGCGCCGTAACGGATCTCCAGCCGGTCCAGGACGCAGCGCACCGCCTCGCGCAGCCGCTCGGCGTCGCTCTCGGGCAGCGCAGCGGGGACCATGTGTCCCGTCTCCACGAAGCCGGGGCTGCCCGTGGTCTGCTTCGCGGTGATCGCCAGCACGGTGTGCCGACCGGCCGCGCTGACCGCCTCGACGCTGAACTCCGGCCCCTGCGCCATGTGTTCGGCGATGTACCGCGAGGTGCCCGGCCCTTGGGCCGCCGTCCCGTGCGCCCCGGCGGCCGCCACCTCGGCCTGCCACCGGGCCAGCTCGGCGTGCGACCGCAGCGCCGACACCCCGATGCTGCCCGCACCGTCGGCCGGTTTGACGACCCACGGGACACCGTCCGGCTCGTCCCGCACGGCGGCGGCGACCTCGTCGGCGGTGCCGGCGGCGTACCGCCAGGCGTAGGGCGTGTCCGCGAGCAGGCGGCGCATGGCCGCCTTGTCGCGGGCACGGGCCGCGGCGGCGGGGGAGACGGACGGCAGCCCGAGGTCGGTCGCGATGCGGGCGCAGACCTCCTGGGCGTACTCGGTGAAGGACAGGACGAGGCGCGGAGGACCGAGTTCGGCGATGAGGCGGTCCACCGCCGCCCGCACCGCGTCGTGGTCGGTGACGGGGCAGAAGACGACGCGCTCCGCGTGCGCCGCCACTTCGCGAGGCACCGCCACGCCCGGGGCCACCAGGACCACCGGCCGGTGGCCGTGCAGGGTGATCGCCCTGGCCCCGCCGGGGCTAGGTCCGAGCAGACACATCCAGTTCATGGTCAACTCCTTCTCCTTCGTGCGCGTCCGGTAGATCGGCGGACGATGAGCGCCCGTCCCAGGCCATGGCCAGGCCGGTGAGCAGGGCGAGGACGGCCGCGCCCCAGTACGGTGACGCCGCCGGCGACAGCAGTCCCGACCCGGAGCGGCCGACCACCAGGAAGGTCCCGAGCCACGCGCCGACCGACTCCGCGGCGCCCGAGGCCACACCCGCCAGGGCGTAGGCGGCCGGTAGGGACAGCGTCCCGCGGCGCTCGCTGATCTGGGCGTCGTAGAGCGGACTCCAGATCAGCTCGGCCAGGGTGAAGAGCACCATCGCCACGAGGACCACGCCCAGGCCGGTCGACCGGCCGAGCGCGAACAGCAGCACGGACGCGGCCAGGACCGCGCAGGCCGCGGCCCACAGGGCGCCGAAGCCGCCGCGCGGCGCGTCCAGCAACCGGCGGATCAGCCAGGACATCGGCACCTGCAGGGCCACCACCATCACGGCGTTCAGGGTGAACACCAGGCCCAGGTCGCGGGCGTCGACGGTGTCGCCCAGGTAGGCCGGCAGCACGTCGGACGTCTGGGCGTACGCCACCCAGGTGCCGCACGCCAGCAGCGAGAACACCACGAACGGGCGCTGCACGCGCCACCGGCGCCCGCCGCCCTTGGCCGGTGGCACCGGACGCTCGGACCGCCGCCAGGTGCCGGGCAGCGCCGTCGCCGTCACCAGCGCCACCAGGTGGAGCGCCGCCGCCGCCAGCGGCAACCAGCCCGCGTGCCAGTGCAGGAGCTGCCCCCCGAGGGCCGGGCCGACCGCGGATCCCGCGTTGACCGCCATGTTGAGGTAGCTGAACCCCCGCAGCCGTTGGTCCGCCGGGAGGGCCGCGACGGAGGCCTTCATCGCGGTCGTCGCCATCGCCAGGAACAGGCCGACCAGCGTGGCGAGCACCAGCCAGCCGATGGCCGGAAGCCCCAGCCCCGAACCGAGTGCGACGAAGACCGCAACGGCCCCCACGTAGCCGAGGACGACCGAGGCCTTGAGCCCCAGCCGGTTGATCAGCGGGACCAGCAGCACCGCACCGGCCCGGTTGGCCAGGATGGAGGAGCCCACGACGAGGCCGGCACTGCCGCCGGACAGGCCCTGGGTGTCCACCAGCCACAGCCCCAGGTAGGGCAGGAAGGAGAAGAAGCCCGCACAGCTCGTGGCCCGTGCCACCACCACCGCGGCCAGCTGCCGGGTGGCCATCGGACGTCCGGCATCGGCCGCCGCGGGCCGCTGCCCGCTCACCACCGTCGCATCTCCCCGAAGAAACCGGGCAGCGGCATCAGCCGGCCCTCCTCCAGCCCCCGCCGGTACAGCCAGTGGCCGACCGCCAGGTCGAGGACGCCGAGGCCGAACGGCGAGAACACAACGGGCCGGTCCGGGCGGCACGCCACCTCGCCGCGCAGCACACCGGCCAGCGTGCCGGTGACGAAGTCCCGCCCGCCGGTGAGCTGTTCGGCGAGGTGCGGGGACGTGTGGGCCTTCAGGCAGTGCTCGACGTCGTCCAGGATGTTGTCGGCCGCCAGCAGCGTCTCGGGCGCCAGGTCCCGCAACGAGATGTTCAGCACCAACTGGCCGGCCCGGAAGCGGAGGTCGGCCGGCACGTACGGGACCGGTGCCGTGGTCGCCAGGAGGACCAGGTCGCAGTCCAGGGCGGCCGCGAGGTCGCCCTCACGGGCGTCGGAACCGTACCGCTCGCGCAGGTGGCGGGTCAGGGCTGCGGCCGACGCCGGGTCGAGGTCGTGGCAGCGGACCTGCTCGATCGAGACGCCGGCCGCGTGCAGGTACTGGCAGAGCGTGCGTGCGATCACACCGCCGCCCACCACGCCGACCGTGGCGGGCCTGGCGTCGCTCAGCACGGTGCACGCCAGCGCGGCCGACGCCGCCGTGCGGGCCGCGCTGATCCCCGCCGCCTCCAACAGGGCGATCGGACGGCCGGTGTCGTAGTCGTTGAGGACCAGCACCGCCGAGGCGCGCGGCTCGCCCCTGGCGACGTTGCCCGGGAAGCTGCTGATCCACTTGATGCCCGCGACGCCGACCTCGCCGCCGAGGTACGCGGGCAGCGCGATGATGCGGGCGTCCGGCTTCTCCGGGAAACGCAGGAAGTAGCTGTCCGGGTTCACGCTCCCGCCCGTGTGGTGGGTCAGGTACGCCGCGAGCACCTGCTCGATGACGTCCTTCTCGCGGCCCTCCAGCAGCGCCTGGACATCACTGCCGCCCAGCACCGAGAACGTCGCCACCGGTGCCCCCTTGTCTGTCGTCATGCCTGTGCCTTCGCCATGTCGGTGGTTTCGATGTCGAGCAGATCCGTCACGCCGAAGCGCTCGTACACCCAGTCGTCGTCGTACACGGTGTTCAGGTAGCGGTCGCCCAGATCGGGGGAGACCGCGAGCACGGTGGCGCCCGGCGCGATCTCCTCGCGCATGGACCGCACCGCGGCCAGCACGGTGCCGGTGGAGCCGCCGAGCAGCAGACCGTAGGTCCTGGCCACGTGGCGGCACATCATGACGGTGTCCCGCTCCTCGATCAGGACCTTGTCGAAGGACCTGTCGTCGTGGAAGATCTCCGGCCGTCTGCTCGCCCCGAGCCCCGGTATCCACCGCCGCCCCGCGGGCCCGCCGAAGGTCACCGACCCCAGCGTGTCCACCGCCACGATCCGGGTGGCCGCCCCGGTGGTCCGCACGTACTCCACACAGCCCATCAGGGTGCCGCTGGTACCCGTTCCGACGAACAGCCAGTCGGGCTGCCCGAAGCCCTGGAAGATCTCCGCGGCGGTGCCGTCCCGGTGGGCCCCGGGGTTGGCCGGGTTCGTGTACTGGTTGAGCCACACCAGCGACGGGTCCTCGGCCAGGAGACGGTGGAGCAGGCGGATCCGGGTCTGCAGGAACCCGCCGTTGGCGTCCTGCTCGGTCACGACCGTCACATGCGCGCCCATCGCCCGCATGAAGCGGATGCTGTGCTCGTTGGCGTTCGGATCGGTGATCACCATCAGGTGGAAGCCCTTGGCGGCGCACACGGAGGCCAGCGCCATGCCGAGGTTCCCGGAGGTCGACTCGATCAGCCGAGCCCCCCGCTTGAGCACGCCGTCGGCCTCGGCGTTCTCCACCATCGCCCGGGCCACCTTGAGCTTGATGGACCCGGCCGGGTTGAGTCCCTCCAGTTTCAGGTGGGTCGAGAACTCCCCGACGAAATCGGGCAGTTCGAGGAAGGCGTGGGGCGCGCCCAGCTCGTAGGCAGCCTGCGCCCTCACCGTCGGACCGCCTTGCGGACCTGCTCGGCCAGGAAGTCCGGCCGGGTCGAGTTGAGGTGATGACCGCCGTGGCCGACGATGCTCAGGTCGAGCTCGCGGGTCAGCCGGGCCCAGCGGTGCACGTGCTGTTCGTGGTCCCGGGTGAGCGGGTCGTCCGCGGCGAGCAGCAGCGACAGCGGGCAGTCCAGCGCGCTGCCCGCCGGCAGCGCCAGCAGCCGTGTCCAGGAGCGGGCCGCGGCGGCCGAGTCCCGCCGGAAGTCCTGGGCGATCCGGCGCAGTGCGGCCGCCGGCAGCCCGGCCGTGTCCAGGCCGGTGTACTGCCCGAGCCACTGCCACACCTCCTCGTCGCCACGGCGCAGCGATTCCTCCGGGTCGTGATCCGCAGGGTCGTCGGAGCGGGGCAGGGACGCCACCACGAAGACGTGTGCGGGCTCCTGGCCCCGGCGGCGCAGCGCGAACGCGGTGTCCACGGCCGGCGCGGCGCCCGCCGAATGACCCAGCAGCACGAGCGGTCCCTCGGCCCGGTCGGCCACCGCGGCGGCCAAGTCCCGCACGTCGGCGCCGTCGGCGAGGGCGTGGCCGAAGTCGGCGGCCAGCACCCGCACCGGCGCCCCCGCCTCGTGCAGTGCCCTGGTGAAGGCGAGATAGCTGGCGGCCGTGCCTCCCGCGAAGGGGAAGCAGACGACCGTGGCCAGGGGGCCGGAGGTCGCCAGCCCGGCGATCGCGGTCAGATCGGTCAGCGGGTCGACGCCACGACCCGCAGCCGACCCGTCCCCGGCCCGCTCGGCGGCCGCGCCCGGAGCCGTCCGGGCGGCCAGCGCGGCCAGCGCCCGCGGCGTCGGATGGTCCACCACGTCCCGCAGGGACACCCCGGGCAGCCTGGCCGCGAGCCGCATCGCGGCCAGCGAGTGGCCGCCGAGGTCGAAGAAGCCGGCGGTGGCCGAGACGGTGTCCGCGGGCACGCCCAGGATCTCGCCGAACGCCGCGACCATCGCGGACTCGGCGGCGTTCGCCGGGGGTTCGATCACCTCCCGGTGGCGGCCGGTGAGGGGCCGGCGGCTCAGTGCGGCGCGGTCGACCTTCCCGTTGCGGGTCACCGGGAAGCTCTCCAACCGTTCGAAGACGTCCGGCACCATGTACCGGGGGAGCGTGCGCGCGAGCGCCGCGGACAGCGCTGCGGGCGACGGCTCGGCCGTGCCCGTGTACCAGGCGGCGAGCCGGTCCCGGCCGCCGTCCCGGCGCACCAGGGCAACGGCGTGGTCCACGCCGGGCACCGCGGCCAGCGCCCCCTCGACCTCGCTCAGCTCGATCCGGAAGCCCCGCAGCTTCGTCTGGTGGTCGCGGCGGCCGGCGCAGTCGAGGACCCCGCCGGGCAGCCAGCGTCCGATGTCACCGGTGCGGTAGAGCCGTCCGGACACCGACGGGAGCGTGTCCAGGGTGTTGGGTACGAACGCCCGCGCGGTGCGCTCCGGGTCGTTCAGGTACCCGAGCCCCACGCCCGTCCCCGTCACCAGGATCTCGCCGTAGGTGCCGAACGGGACGGGCCGGCCGCTCGAGTCGACGATGTGGATGTTGGTGTTGGCGATGGGGCGGCCCACCGGCAGGCGTTCGCCGGCCGCCGGGCCCGTCAGCACGTGGTGGGTGACGTCGTCGGAGGTCTCGGTCGGCCCGTACGCGTTGACCATCGGCACGTCGTAGCGCTCGAACCAGCCGTGGCTCAGGGCGGGCGGGAAGGCTTCACCGGTCACCAGGTTCCAGCGCAGGGCCGGCAGCGCACGCGGACGGTCGGCGAGTTCGCCGAGCAACGCGTCCAGGAACGAGGGCACCACCTCCAGCACGCTGACGCGCTCCTCCTCCAGGGCCCGGGCGAACGCGGGCAGGTCGGTGACGAGTTCGGCGTCGAGGACGACCGTGGTCCCGCCCACCAGCCAGGCCGCCAGCAGCTGCCACACGGAGATGTCGAAGCACTGGGTGGCCACTTGCGCCACGACGTCCTCGGCCGTCATCCCCAGGGCGTCGACCTTGGCGAGCAGGTGGTTGAGCATGCCCTCGTGGTGGATCAGCGCGCCCTTGGGCTCGCCGGTCGAACCGGACGTGAAGATCAGGTAGGCCGGATCGGCCGCAGCCGCAGCGGCGCCGGGCGCGCGGTCCCCGGACGGCTCGGCCATCAACTCCTCGTAGCAGAGCACCGCGGGGCCCTCGCCGTCACCGGCCAGCCGTTTCGCCAGCGCCTCCCGGTGCCGGGCGCCGGTGAGGACGTGCCGGCTCGCGGAGCGGGCCAGCATGGCGCGCAGCCGGGCGGGCGGATCGGCCGGCTCCTGCGGCAGGTACACCGCGCCGAGCCGCAGCACGGCCAGGACGCTCACCGCCCACTCGAGGCCGCGGTCCATCGGGGTGGCGACCACGTCACCCGCCCGGACCCCCGCCGCGTGCAACCGGTCGGCGAGGTGAGCGGACGCGGTGTCCAGCTCCCGGTAGGTCAACGTGCTGCTCCGGTGGCGTACGGCGATCCCGTCGGGCCGGGTCGCGACCTGGGCCGCGAACAGCCCGAGCGTCCCGCCCTTCGGCAGCTCCCGCACCGGGCCCGCCAGGCCCGTGGTGAGCAGCTCCAGCTCCTCCTCGCCCATCAGGGTCACCTCGCGGACCCCGGACTCGGGCCGGGCGGTCAGCAGCTCCAGGGCGCGCCGGTAGTAGCCGGCGATCCGCTCGATCTGCTCGGCCGGGAAGACGTCGCGGTAGTAGTGCAGCGACAGCGCGACCTCACCGCTGAAGGCGTCCTGCCAGAACTCGGCGCGGAAGGGGAACTCGGTCTCGCTGGCGACCTGGCTGCGCACCAGACGCAGCCCGTGGTCGCGGCGCAGGTCGTCGAGCAGGTGGAAGTGCGTGAAGTTGAAGACGGCCTCGAACAAGGGCTCCTGGACCTGCCGCACGCGCTTCATCTCACCCATCGGGTAGCGCCGGTGCGGCAGCAGTTCGGTCTCCGTGCGGTACACCTCGCGCACCAGGTCGGCCCAGCTTCCGTCGCCGATGCGGACCCGGAACGGCACCGTGTTGAGGAACAGGCCCGCGATCCGGTCACCGCCGACGACCTCCGGCCGGCCGCTGTGCTCGTAGCCGGTCAGCACGTCGCCGGAGCCGGTGACGAAGGCGAGCACGGCCACGTGCGCCGCCATCAGGACCGACTTCACCGGGACGTTCAGCCGCTCGGCGACGCGCTCGACGGCGGCCGGGACCGGGGCCGCCAGCGGGACGTCGTGCATGACCACGCCGGGGGCCTGCGCGGGGGCCGCGGCGTCGAAGGGGTACCGGGGCAGCCGGACCCCGTCGTGGTCGTCGAGGACGCCCTGCCAGAACTCACGGCTGTCCGCCGACGCCACCGCGGCGCGCTCAAGGCGCACGAAGCGCTCGTAGTCGGAGCCGAGCGGGGCGAATCCGGGCTCCCGGCCCGCGCGCAGGGCCAGATAGGCGGCGAACAGGTCGTGGTGGACCACGGTGACGCTCCAGCCGTCCAGCGCCGCCGCGTGGTAGCTGAGGCTGTACTGGTAGCCGCGCTCGCCCAGCAGGTGCAGCCGGACGCGCACCAGGCCGCCCTCCTCCGGGCGGAAACCGCGGGCCAGCTCACGGTCGTAGAAGCCGGCCAGCTCCCGTTCCTGCGCGGCCTCGTCCAACTCGGACAGGTCCGTCACCTCGACGAGGTCCGGCGCATCGGCGTGGACGATCTGCAGCGGCTCGCTGTAGCCGGACACGTGCAGCGAGCTGCGCAGCATCGGATGACGGGCGGCGACCGCGGCCGCGGCCGCGCGGAAGGCGTCCAGCACGAGGGGCTCGCCGACGCGGTAGCTCACCACGTCGTGGTACAGCCCGGGCCGGTGCCCGGTCAGCTCCACCTCGTACAGCAGACCGGCCTGGAGCGCGGACAGCGGGTAGGCGGCCACGGCGTCCGGCGGCAGCAGGAGCTCGTCCTCGCGGGTCAGCGGGCTCGCCTCCTCCGCCACCTCGCCCCGGGGCGCACCCTGGCGCACCAGCGGCTCCAGGGCGGCCAGCGTGGGATGGGCGAACAGGTCCTGGAAGGTGAAGTCGAGACCGCTGTGCTGCGCCTCGGCCAGCACCCGCACGATCTTGATCGAATCACCGCCCAGGGCGAAGAAGTTGTCCTCCATCCCGATGGTCGCCACGCCGAGCACCCGGGCCCAGATCTCCGCGAGCCGGACCGCGACCGGGCTCGTCGGTGCGGGGCCCGAGGCGCCGGTGGTGGGCCGAGGGGGCGGCGGGAAGGCCTTGACGTCGCGCTTGCCGTTGTGGGTGGTGGGGATGGCGGGCAGCGCGACGACGAACTGCGGGACCATGTAGGCGGGCAGCTCGGCCGCCAGCCGCTCGCGCACCGCCGCCTCGTCGTAGCCCGGGCCGGGCACCACGTACGCGCACAGGCTGCGGTCCCCGCCGTCGTCGAGGGCGAGGACGGCACAGGCGGCGACACCGGGGGTGGACTCGGCGACGTGCTCGATCTCCGTCGTCTCGATGCGGTAGCCGCGGATCTTCACCTGGGTGTCGATCCGACCCAGGTACTCCAGCGTCCCGTCCGGCAACCAGCGGGCCAGGTCGCCGGTGCGGTAGCCGCGCCCGCCCGGGAGTTCGGGGTCCTCGACGAACCGCTCGGCGGTGAGCTCCGGCGCGTTCAGGTACCCGCGGGCCAGACCCGCCCCGCCGATGCACAGCTCGCCCGGGGTGCCGACCGGGGCGGTGGTGCCGGCCCGGGTGCGCACCCTGAGGACGATGTTGTCGATCGGCCGCCCCAGCGGGACGCCGGCCCGGGGGTCGAGGTCCGCGCACGGGAAGTGCGTGACGTCGACGGCGGCCTCGGTCGGGCCGTACAGGTTGACGAGCTCGGTGCCCGACGGGCCGGTCAACAGCTCCGCGAAGCGGACGGCATGAGCCGTGCCCAGGGCCTCGCCGCTGGCGAACACCCGTCGCAGCGAGGCCAGCGCGCCGGCGTCGCGCTCCACGTACTGCAGGAACACCTGGAGCATCGACGGCACGAAGTGCATGACGGTGGCGCGGTGCTCGGCGATCCGGGAGACCAGCGCCGCGGGGTCCTTCTCCGCACCCGAGGCAAGGGTGCACACCGATGCCCCGGCGAGCGTCCACCAGAAGATCTCCCAGACGGACACGTCGAAGGTGAACGGCGTCTTGTGCAGGACCACGTCGTCGGGCGTCAGCGGGTAGGCCCGCTGCATCCACACCAGCCGGTTGACGACGGCCCGGTGTTCCAGCATGACGCCCTTGGGGCGGCCGGTGGAGCCGGAGGTGTAGATGACGTAGCACAGGTCGTCGGGTCCCGCGCCGCCTTCGGGTGCCGGGGCGACGCCGTCGAGCAGGCCCGGCTCGCTCACGTCGAGGAAGGTCCGGGTGGCCGGCAGCACGTCCCGCGTCGCGCCGTCGCCGACCACGATGCCCGTGCGGCTGTGCTCCAGCATGTACGCGATGCGGTTGGCCGGCAGGGTCGGGTCGATCGGAAGGTAGGCGCCGCCCGCCTTGAGGATCGCGTAGATCGCGGTGAGGGTGAGCGGTGAGCGCGCGAGGCACACGCCGACGACCGCGCCGGGGCCGACGCCGGCGGCGCGCAGCCGGTGCGCGAGCTGGTTGGCGCGCCGGTCCAGTTCCGCGTAGGTGGTGCCGTCGTCGCGGATCGCGACGGCCTGCGGGGTCCGGGCGGCCTGTCGCTCCAGGAAGCGGTGGAGCGGGACGTCGTCGGGGAAGTCGCGAGCGGTGGCGTTGAATCCGGCGATGGCGGCGCGCTCGGCGGGGAAGGCGTCCAGGAGGTCGCCCATCGGAGCGTCCGGGGCGCGGGTGACCGCGTCGAGCAGGTGGACGCAGGCGTCGGCCAGCCGCCGCGCGGTGTCGCCGGCGAACAGGTCGGCGCGGTAGCGCAGCACGAGGTGCGGCTGCGCGTCGCGCAGCCGGACGTCGGCGTGGACGGCGCACCCGGCGTCCGCCGCCCGCGCCGCGGAGAGCTGCCCGTCGACGCCGGCCGCGAGGTCGGTGGGCAGGTGCCCCTCGGAGCGCATCAGGTGCGTCACGGGCACGTCCAGGTGCGCGGTCGCCTCCTGGTAGGCGGAGCGGGCCGCGGCGAGCAGCTCGCGCCCCGTGGTCCGCCTGGTGACGCTCAGCCCGAGCGGGAAGGCGACGTCCGGTGCGCCGGGGGAGTGCCGGTGCGAGGTCACCACCTGCACCTGCTCGGTGTCGGTGGCGCGCGCGCCGAGCACCGCCACGACGGCCGTGACCAGCACCTGGCCCAGGGCGGGCCGGTCCTTGACCAGGGCGCGGCAGCGAGCTGCGCAGTCCGCGGCCAGCGGCACCGCGACCTGGTCGTGGGAGGGCTCGCCCGGGTGCGCCAGGAAGTCGCGGGGCAGGGCGGTGGGCTGCTCCCAGCCGGCCAGGAGCGAGGTCCAGTACGCGGTCTGCTCCGGGAAGGCATGGGTGTCTCGGCTGAGCTGGAACGCGGTGCTCATGGTCTCTTTCGTGTCCACGTCGGCGGCCCTCACAGGTCGAAGTCCGGCAGGTCGGCGGCCGGTGTCGTGCGGCTCGCCCGGATCACGGGGGCCGCGGGATCGTCGAGCAGCTCGGCCACGGCCTCCCGATAGGCGTCGAGCAGCCATTGCGCGGATGCCCGGTCGTAGAGGTCGGTCGCGTACTCCAGGTCGAGCCTCAGCGCGTCGGGCCGCAGGTAGGCCTGGAGGTTGAGGTCGAAGCGTGTGGTCCCCGGGTTGACCAGTTCGGTGCGGGCGGTGAGCGTGCCCCGGCGCACCACGTGGAAGTCGATGTCCTGGAGCGCGAACAGCACGTCGAACAGCGGGTTGCGCCCCGGTTCGGGCAGCAGCCCGAGCCGCTGTGCCAGTTGGGGGAACGGGGGACCCTGGTGGGTGAGCGCCTCCCGGGCCAGCCGGTCCGCCTGCGCCACGAGGTCGCCCAGGGTCACCGGGCCGTCGTCCAGCCGCACGCGCAGGCAGGCCGTGTTCACGAACATGCCGACCATCGAGTCGAGATCGGGATGGACCCGCCCGCTGGTGGGAGTGCCGACGGTGAAGTCGCGCCGCCCGGAGATCCGCGCCAGCGTCGCGGCCCACGCGGCGAACAGCACCCCGAACGCGGTCGTGCGGTGCCGGCGTGCCGCCGCGCGGATGTCGGCGCAGCGCTCGGCCTCCAGCACGGCGCTGACCACCGCTCCCCGGGTGGCCCGCACCGGCCCGCGCGGGTGGTCCACCGGCAGCACCGGCGCCGTGGGCACCTGCGCCAACTGCCGCAGCCAGTAGTCCTCGTCCGCCGAGTCGGCCCCGTCGGCGGCCCGGTCGTGGGCCCACCACGCCGCCGCGCGGTAGTCCGCGGCCCGCTCGGGAAGCGGCTCGCCCGCGTAGGCGGCCAGCAGTTCCTCGGCCAGGATCCGGAGCGAGACCCCGTCGAAGACCACGTGGTGGGTGTCGAGGTGGAGGTCGTGCCGGTCCGGGCCGGGCGCGCGCACCAGCAGCGCACGCAGCAGGGGAGCGCCGTCGGGCCGGTGAGGCCGGAAGGGACGCACGAAGCGGGCGACGGCCCGCTCATCGGGTGCCGGCAGGTACGTGAACTCCGGTGCGGTGGGCGGGGCCGGCTCCTGGCGGACCCCGTCGGACCCGACGGTGAACTGCATCCGCAGTGCCTCGTGCCGGGCCACCAGGGTGACCAGTGCCGCTCGGAGGCGTTCCGGGTCCACCGGCCCGGTCAGCTCCAGGCGCACCGGGATGTTGTACACCAACGACTCCGGATCGGCCTGCCAGATCGCGAACAGCCCCTGCTGCTGGGGGTGGAGGGGGGCCGCACCCGGCGCCGGGCGGGGCAATCCCGGCGCCGGGGCGGAGTCGGCGCCCGCCAGGGTGTGGGCCATCCCGGCGAGCGAAGGCGCGGCGACCGCCTCGGCGTACCGGACCGTGACGCCCTCCCGGGCGAGCCGGCCGATGAGGACGCCGAGGAGGAGCGAGTTGCCGCCGAGCCGAGCCCGGACACGATGGTGCGGACGATGGAGAGGGCGTGGGCGTCGTCCTCGGCC
>NZ_JBEPAK010000207.1:0-12542 GCF_040298565.1 Kitasatospora sp. NPDC001539
GCCGACGGCGCCGGGGCGGGGCAGCGGCGCAGTCCCCCCGGAGACCGGAGCCGGGAGGGGCCGGACCTGGACGGGCCCGGGCGGCGCCTGGATCACACCAGCCAGCGGCCGTCGCGCATCAGCTCCCGCCCGCGCAGCTCGTCCGCCTCCCGCCAGGCCTGGATCCGGCGCGGGGTGATCCGGAACCAGAGGTAGGAACCGGCCGAGGTGCGCGGGTCGAAACCGGTGCGGGCGGCGAACCGGTCCCCGGTCTGCGCGGGCAGCGCGTCGATCCGGAGCACCTCGACGTGGCCGTCGATCACGGTGACGTCCCGGGTGGGCCCGAGCGCCAGCCGGGCCGTGCGGGCGGCGGCCAGGTTCCGGCCGGTCGGGCTGCCGGCCGGGGTGGCCAGCAGCAGCGCCTCGCCGTCCCAGTCGAAGGACAGCGGCACCAGGTACGGCAGGCCGTCCGGCGAGGCGCTGGCCACCCACAGGTCGACGTCCCGGGCGAGCCGCTGCTCGGTGTCGTGGCGCCGGCGGGCCCGGGAGCGGGGTTCGGTGGTCATCGGTCGCTGCTCCTGTTCGTCGTGGTCGATCCTGCGGCCCCGCCCTCGGGGCCCGATCGCTGTGGTCACAGCCTCGCCCGGGGCCGGTGCGGGCCGCCTCCGTGCCGGCCACGGAAGCCGCCACGGATAATGAGCGGGTGTCAACTCCACGGATATCGGCTCGGGAAGCCGATGTGCTCGCGCTCCTTGGGGACCACCTCAGCAACGCGGAGATCGCCGGGCGGCTGTTCATCTCGGTGCGCACGGTCGAGTCGCACGTCTCCTCGCTGCTGCGCAAGCTCGAGCTTCCGGACCGGCGGGCGCTGTCCCGGCGCTCGACCGACCTCGCCCGTGCCGCCCGGCCGCGCCCGCCGGTCGCGCTCCCCGCGCCACTGACGCCGTTCATCGGCCGGGTCCGCGAACGCGCGGAGCTGGCCCGGGCGGTGCGGACGCACCGGCAGGTGACGGCGGTCGGCCCGGGCGGAGTGGGCAAGACGCGGCTCGCGCTGGCCGTGGCGGCCGAACTGGCCGCTGACTTCGCCGACGGAGTGTGCTTCGTCGACCTCGTCCCCGTGACCGGGGCCGGTCGGGTGGTCCCGGCGGTCGCGGCGGCCCTCGGTGTGGGCGAGCAGCCCGGACACGGCCTGGACGACACCCTGGTGACGGCCCTGGCGGACCGCGAGGCGCTGCTGGTGCTGGACAACTGCGAGCAGGTGCGGGACGGCGTGGCGCCGTTCGTGGAGCGGCTGCTGACCGCCTGTCCGCGCGTCCGGGTGCTCGCCACCAGCCGCGCCCGGCTGGTGGTGCCGTTCGAGCGGGCCTTCCCCGTCCTGCCGCTGTCCCGGGAGGGCGGCGACGAGTCGGATGCCGTGGCCCTGTTCATGGACCGCGCCGCGGCCGTCGGCTGGCCCCCCGGGCCGGCGGTGAGCGACGGGGTCGTGGCCGTCTGCGAACGGCTCGACGGCATGGCGCTCGCGATCGAGCTCGCCGCGGCGCGGTGGGCCACCCTCGGCCTCGACGGCCTCACCGCCGGCCTCCGCGACCAGCTGCGGATGCTCACCGGCGGTGCCCGCGCGGACGGCCGGCACCGCTCGGTGCGCGCCGTCCTGGACTGGAGCCACGACCTGCTGGAGCCCGCGGACCAGGTGCTGCTGCGCCGGGTGTCGGTGTTCGTCAAGCCGTTCACCGCGCGGGCGGCCGCGCGGGTCGCCGGGTTCGCCCCGCTGGATCCGGCCGCCGTCGCCGACGGGCTGGGCCGGCTGGCCGACCAGAGCCTGCTGACCGCCCTGCCGTCCACGACCGGCACCCGGTACCAGGCGCTGGAGACCATCCGCCAGTACGGGAGCGAGAAGCTCGCCGAGGCCGGCGAGACGGACCGGGCCCGGTCCGGCCACCTGGCCTGGTGCCTGGCCCGCGCCACCGCCCTCACCGGCTCCCACGGCGGCTCCCCCGGCGGCTCCGACGACGGCGCCGCCCCGGCCGGCTCCGCCCCGCACGGGCCCGGGAGCGCCGACGCGCGCGCCCGCTTCGACGCGGTCGCGGACGACCTCCGGGCCGCCCTCGCCTGGGCCGCCGAGCAGCCCGGGCACCGCGCGGACGCCCACCGTCTCGCCGTGGCCCTCGCGGAGCTCGCCTTCACCCGCAACCTGCTCGGCGAAGCGCAACAGCGGTACGAACAGGCCGCCCGGCTCGCCGAAGGCCCGGCCGCCGTGACGGCGCTGCGGAACGCCGCCGGAGTGGCCGGGTGCCGCAGGCTCGGGGAGGACGTCTTCCGACTGCACCGCGCCGCCGCCGAGGCCGCCCGGCGCGCCGGTGACACCGTCGGCGCCGCCCGGGACCTGGCGGCCGCCGCCACCGCCGCGTACCGCTTCTCCAGCACCTTCACCCGGATCCCCACCGCCGACGAGGTCGCTCCCCTGCTCGCCGGAGCACGGGCCCTGGCCGCCCCCGGCGACCGCGCCGCCGAGGCGGCCGTCGCACTGGCGGAGGCGGCGGTACTCGCCGACGCCTACGGCGCGGTCCAGGGCGACGCCGACAACACCGCCGGGGAGACCGTCGCGTACGCCGAGCGGGCCGTCGACCTGGCCCGGCGGGCCGGTGATCCGTTGGCCGAGTCCGCGGCCCTGGACGCGCTCTCGGGGGCGAGCAGTTGGGCCGGGGACGCCTTCGGCGCCGCGGAGGCCGCCCGACGCCGGATCGACCTCCTCGCTCCCCTTCCGGCCACCCCGGCCGGCACGCTGGAACTGGTGGACGCCCTCGCGATGGCCGCCGGGAACGCCCTCGGCGTCGGCCGGCTGCCCCGGGCCCGCGAGTGGGGCCGGCAGCTCGCCGAGCATCCGCTGCTGGCCGAGGCCGGGCACCACGCCACGTCCTGGCTGCTGGTCACCGAGGCGTTCGCCGGCCGCGCCGACGCCGTCCTCACCCTCGGAGCGCGGTTCCTCGACGCCTGGGAGCGCAGCGGCCGGCAGCGCTCGTTCGTGCTCGGACCGGCCGCCGCCTCGGTCGCGATGATCCACGGCCTGCGCGGCGACGACGCGGCCCGGGCGCGCTGGCTGGGCGTCGCGGACCGGGCCGGCCCGGCCCTGGACCACCGGCACGGCCACGGTGCGGTCCTCGACGCGATGGTCCTGCTGCACCGCGGTGACGCGGAGGCGGCCCTGCGGCGCCTCGCGCCGGAGCCCGACGAGGTGTGGAAGTGGGTGTGCTGGGTGTGGCTGCACTGGTACGTGTCCCTGCGGGCCGAGGCGTCCGTCCTCACCGGGCATCCCAAGGCCCAGGACCGGATCGACGCGGCCCGGAGCCGGACCGCCGGCAACCCCGTCGCCACCGCCCAACTTGACCGGGCGCAGGCCCTGTTGGACGGCGATCTGGCGCGCCGGCCGGCCGTTGCCGCGGCGTTCGAGGCGGCGGGCTGCCCCTACCAGGCGGCCCGCACCCTCCTGCTGGCCGGCGGGGACCACGCCCGCACCGGCCGCCGGGCCCTCACCGGTCTCGGTCTGCTGCCCGGGGCGGTCGGGTAGCCGCCGCGGGGCGGCGGCGCCTCCTCAGCCGACCGCCCGCTCCACCAGTGCGGCGATCCTCTCCGCCACCTCCGGCGTCACCTCGGTCAGGGCGAATCCGGCAGCCCACATCGGGCCGTCGTCCAGCTTGGCCAGGTCGCTGAAGCCGAGCGTGGCGTAGCGGGCCTTGAACTTCTCCGCGCTCTGGAAGAAGCAGACCACCTTGCCGTCCAGCGCGTAGGCGGGCATCCCGTACCAGAGCTTGGGGGCGAGCGCCGGGGCGGCGGCCGTGACGACGGCGTGCACGCGCTCGGCCATGGCCCGGTCCGAGTCCTGCATCTCGGCGATCTTCGCGAGGACGTCCCGTTCCGCCTCCGCCGCCTTGTCCGCCCGCGAGCCGCGCCGCGCCGCCTTCTTCCGCTCCTCCGCGTGGTCCTTCATCGCGGCCCGCTCCTCGGCGGTGAAGCCCTCGTAGGTGCCGCTCGCGGTGCTGGTGCTGGCGCTGGTGCTGGTGCTGGTCATGACCTGTCCTCTCGTCGTGCCTCGGGTGTCCGGCCCGCCGTGTCCCGACGGCCGTGGCCACACTCTCGCCCGGCCGCGGTACGGAGCGCCTCCGTGCTGACCACGGAAAGCGCCACCGATGTCCCCGGACCGACCCGGTCGGCGGTGAGGCCCGTCCCGCCGGGCCCGCCCCCGCGGCCGGCTTCGGGGCGTGCTCAGGGCATGCTCGGGACGTGCTCAGGGCGCCGCCGGTCGGGCCGCAGGCCGGCGAAGGCCACCTCGCCGACCGCTGCTGGCGAGGAGCCCGGCGAGCTGGGCCCGCATCTGCTCGGTCGACTCCCGCACGGAGGCGTGCACGTCCACCCCGGCCTCGGCGAGGGCGCGGATCAACTCCTACTTGCCCGCGGACCGTTCGACGACCAGGCGGAAGCCGGCGAAGAAGGCCCCGGCGGGTTCGGCCTCGGCGGTCGGCACGCCGACGCCACGGTCGGCGAACACCTCGGTGGCGGGGTCGAGCAGCCTGGCCCGGTTGCGTGCGGCGTCCGCGCGCAGCGGCCGTTGCGCGGCCTCGCGCATGCCGGTCTCCTCCTGTCCGCAGCGGTCGCGGACGTACCCGTGGACAAGACGTACCCGTGGACAACCGGAGCGGTCAGTCCGTACCGTTCGAGCGGAGTCGCCGGTCCGGTTCCGGCGACGCGGTCCCGGGGGTTGATCATGTCCGAGACACCTTCCCCGCGCGAGGTCTTCCTCGAGCTGCTGGACGGCATCACCGAGGGGCGGTTCGCCGACCTGGCCCGGCTCTACGCCGAGGACGCGGTGGTGGAGACCGTGTTCCAGCCGGTCGGCCCGCGCCGGTTCGAGGGGCGGGCCGTGCTCGCTGAGCGGTTCGAGCAGATCGGCACCCACTCGCCGCTGGAGCTGCGGGCGCGGAACGTGGTCGTCCGGGAGACCGACGACCCCGAGGTGATCGTCGCCGAGTACGACTACCGGGTGCTCAACCGGGGCACCGGGCGCACCGTCGAGGCCGCCAACATCCAGGCGCTGCGGGTCCGCGACGGGCTCATCGTGCACAGCCGGGACTACCACGACCACCTGGCCCTCGCCGTGGCCGCCGACGGCCTGCCCCAGCTCGTCGCGGCGCTGGAGGCCGGGTAGCGGCGCTGGAGCCGGGTGGCGGCGCGCCTCAGGCCAGGCCCTTGGCCTGCCAGTACGCGAAACGCTGGAGCGGGTCGCCGTCGAGCGACCACGGCCAGGCGGTGACGGTGTCGCCGATCGCCTGGAAGGTCTCGCCGGCCTCGCGGACCCGACCGGCCTGGACGAGGGCGTAGGCGAGCAGGTTGAGGTCGGCCAGCGCCGCCGCATGGCGCAGGCGGCCCTGGCGCGGCCAGACGTTCAGGGCCGCGTCCAGCGCTCCGGTGGCCCGGACGTGCGTCCACTGGCGGCGGGCCATCAGTCCCTCGACGCCGCCCTTGGCCGTCGTCCGGGCGTACTCGTCGACCAGGGCGGTCAGCTCGACCCCCACGACCGGCGCGGCCGGTGGCATCGAGGCCCGGAGCGAGTCGACGAAGTCCAGCTGGCCGCTGCGCGAGCCGCACTCCTCCGGCGACAGGTACCGCAGCATCTGCAGGCAGGCCTCGCGGTTCCACGGGTCCCGCGCGGCCACCTCCGACCAGACGGCGAACACCTCGCGCGACTCGGCTCGGATCAGGCGCAGCATCGCGAGCAGCACCACCCAGGGCCCGGGGTCGGCCGGCTCGGCGTCGGCGGCCCGGTAGCACTGGTCGGCGGCGGCCCGGGCGTCCTCCATGCCCCCGGCCTGCCGGCCCCGGACCAGCTCGACCCAGGCGTCGAAGACCAGCGCGTCGGTGCTGCGCTGGCGGCGCCGCCGCCAGGACCGGGCGAACGCGGACGGCGCGGCCGCCTCGGCGAGCACGGCGAACCGGTGCCCGCGGCGGTCCCAGTCGGCACCGGCCTCCTGGAGCAGCCGCTCCACCTGGTCGATCTGGACGTCGTCCACCCCCAGCCGCCCGGTGGACTGCAATTGCCGCCGCACGCGGCCGAGTTGGACGTCGTCCAGCTCCGGCCGCAGACGCGGCCCGGAAGCGCGGAGCCTTCGGAATATCGACACGCGCCGCAGCGTAGGACCCGGGAGGGAATTCCGGATAGCCCCCGGAGTCAATCGTTATTCAAAAAAACGACAGCCGGACGCCGCGGCCTTTTTTCGAGAAATGTGATGGCGCATCAGTAACAAGCGCGGTCCGGGCGGGAATTCCCCCCACCCGCTGCCCTGAGCACCGGCACCCGCCCGCCGGGGCGCGAGGAGGCCGGGCGCGGTGGGCAGGCTCAGCGGAGCCGGTGTTTCGTCCCCGGAGGATCGGTGAGGCGCACCTGCCGGGGGGACCGGAAGCGGCCCGGAGAACGAGGGAGTCGGCATGCCGAACGAAGGTGATCCCCCGGCCCGGCGATTCGCGGCCACGTCGTTCGCCGGGCTGTTCGCGCTCACGGCGGTGGTGCTCGCGGTCCTCGCCGGCGTGGTCAGCGACGACACGGAGACGACCGTGTACTGCGCCGCGGCCGCGCTCCTGTTCGCGCTCCTCGCGCTCGGCACCGCTGTCGAGCGGGTGGTCGTCCGCCGCCGGGCCCGGAGAGCGGACGATCGGGCGGACAGCTGAGACCGGCCCGACCGCGTCAGGATCCGTCCGTCCGGCCGCCGCCGGTGGCACCGTCCGCGGCCGCCACCCTGTCCTCCGCTTCCCGTAGCCGCCGGGTCGTGTCGGCGACCCGGGTGGCGGCGGTGTCCCGCTCGGCCTCGCACCGGGCGAGTGCGGCGGCCGCGGCCTCGCTGCGCTGCTGCGCCTGCCGGAGTTCGGCCCGCACCTTCTCGACGCGGTGCTCGGCCCGCTCGCGGTCGGCGGCGAGCTGCTCCGCCCGGCGCGTCAGCCGGTCATGGTCCCGCACGGCCGCCCGGTGCTCCTGCTCGGCCTCGGCCCGGGCGGCTCGGGCCTGTGCGGCTTCGGCCCGGGCGGCTTCGGCCCGTGCGGCTTCGGCCCGTGCGGCTTCGGCCCGGGCACGGCGGCGGGCCTCCTGGTCGGCTGCCGACCGGTGCGGTTCCTCCGCACGCGCCGCCCGCGCCGGCCGGGGCCGGGTCGTTCGCCCGCGCTGCTGCGCTGGCTGCTGCTCCGGCTCCGGCTCCGGCTCCGGGGCCGCTGTGACGTCCGGCAGCACGGGCAGGCCCGAGGTCTGCCGGATGCCGGTGGTGAGCCTGCCGGCGGCCAGTGCGGCCGCCGCGCCCTCGTCGGCGGAGGCCGCCCGCAGGCTCTCCTCGATCTCGCGCAGCTGCCCCTCGGCCAGGTCGACGCCGCCGGCGGCGGCCGCTTCGCGGGCCCGGGAGGTCAGCGCCGTGACCACCCGGTGGCGTCGGGCGGACAGCTCCCGAAGGCTGGGCCCGGCCAACTCGGCCTGCGCCCGCCGCAGGTCCCGGCCCAGGTCGAGGTACGCGCCGAGCTCCGCAGCGTGATCGCGCGCCAACCGGTTGAGGGCGTACGCGGCGACCGTCGGCCGGTGCAGGACCTTGATCCGGGCGGCGAGGGCGCGGTCCCCGGCGCGCCGGGCGTCGGCTGCGGCCTGGTCCCTGGCCCGGGTGAAGGCGGAGGGCGCCAGACCGTAGAGGCCGTCCGCGACGGTGTCGAAGTCCCCGCCCGCCCCACCCGCCCCGCCCGGCGCGTCCACTCCGCCCGCTCCGCCTGTTCCACCCGCTCCACCCGCTCCACCCGCTCCGTCCTGGCGGGCCCGCGGCCGACCGCTCACAGCGCCCGGAGCGCCGCCTCGCAGGCGCGGCAGCGCCGGTCCGCGAGCGGCAGCGGGTACCAGGGATCGCCGGGGCGCATGGCGCGGTAGTGAGAGTGCTCCATCTCGTCGGTGTCGAGACCGCACAGCGTGCGTTGCAGCGGGTCCTCGGGCGCGTCGGGGTCGGCGCCCGCGGCGTGCACCGCGAGCACCACCGGCTCCACGCCGTCCGGGCCGAGGGCCTCGTCCTGCTCCAGCTCGAACAGGACGATGATCGATGCCATGAGTCGAGGATCGGCCGGTTCCGCTCCCACCACACGCCGGGTGGGCCTTCCGGGGGCCTCGGACCGGCACCATCAGCCGCCTCAGCGGGTGTGGTCGGGCCAGGGGACGTCGGTGGCCACGGCGGTGGTGTAGTCGACGCCCGGCACGGAGAAGCCGTACAGGCGCTCGACCTCGGCGCGGAACCAGTCCAGGTCGGCGAGGCCCGCGACGGTGGCGGTGGTGGCGGCCTCCCAACGCTGCGCGACGGCCGCCTGGACGTCGTCGGCGAGTTCCCAGCCGTCCAGCCGGATGCGCCCCTCGTCGTCCGTGGCGAGCGGGGCCGCCCCCGTCAGCTGGTCCCACAGCTCCGCCAGTTGACGGATCGGCGGCACCACACCCGCACCGAGGACACCGCGCAGCAGCCCGGTGTACAGGGCGATGCCCGGTATGGCGGTGGAGGACTGGGTGACGGCGGCACCGTTGACGGAGGTCACGGCCCGCCCGCCCACCGCCGCGCCGAGGCGCTCGTTCAGGCTGCGCGCGGTGGCCTCCAGGTGCGCCTTGGCCGCTCCGATGGTCCCCTGCCGGTAGATCGCCGCCGTCAGCGGCGAGCCGATGTACGTCAGCGCCGCGGTGGTGAAGCCGGCGGCGAGCAGTCCGCGGCCGGCCAGGTGGTCGATCCAGCGCTCCCAGTCCGCGCCGCCCATCACGGCGACGGTCTGCTCGACGTCGTCGCCCTCGGCCGGTGCGGTCTCCACCTCCCGGACCTCCGGAGCGCCCCGGTCGTCGAAGACGAGGGTCTTGGTGCGGTCGGCCCGGCCGATCGGCTTGAGGACGGTGGCGTACGTGGTGCCGGTGGCGGGGTCGGTGCGGCGGGGCGCGGCCACGGAGTACACCAGGTAGTCCAGGCTGCCGCCGAAACGCCGCTCGATGAGGTCGGCGACCTGTTCCTTCGTCGCGTCGGAGAACGCGTCGCCGTTGAGGAAGACCAGGTCGCGCCCCTCGGCGCGGGCGAGCTCGGCGGTGGCCGCGGTGCGGTACCACCCGGCGGTGGCGGTGCGCCGCTCGGTGGGGGCCTTCTCGAAGGACACCGCGATCCCGCGGATGCCGGCGCGCTTGAGTCCGGCGAGGGTGGCCGCGAGGCCGTACCCGGCGGAGGAGCCGATGATCAGCGCGACCGGCCCGGCGCCCTCCGGCACGCCGGTGGGCTCCGGGCAGGAGCGCCACATGTCGGCCACCAGGTGCCGGCAGCCCGCGGGGTGGGAGTCGAGGAAGAGGAAGCCCCGGTTGCGGGGGTCGATCACGCGCTCGGTCACGGTGGCGGTCCTTGGGTCGGTCGGCGGTGCGACGACCGGTCGGCCGCCGCGCCCTGCCAGTCTGTTGCCGTCGTGATCAGGGCAGGACCGGCGCCGGGGACAAGGATCGCCAACCGATCTTGGAGTGTTCCGCCAGGTCCGACGACCGGGTGGCGACAGCCGCCCGAGGGGGCTCCCGGTGGCGCGGGTCGGCGCGCTCCGGTAGGGGACGGCGTCGCCGCCCCCGTACCGGCCGTCGGGCCTCAGGCATCGACCACCAGCGTGAGCACCAGGACGGCCTCCAGCTCCGGGTGGTAGCGGTAGTGCAGGGTGACCGGCCGGTGGTGGCGCTGCTTGGGGTTCAGCTCGACGACGTAGTCCTCGGTGGAGGCGTCCGGGCCCGGGCTCGGTCGGCCCGACCGCGGCGCCCCGGTCAGCTCCTTGCAGGTGAGTTTGACCGAGCCGAACTCCACCGGGCGCAGTACGTTCCAGATCTGGTCCCCGGCCTGGTCCGAGAGGGCGACGAAGACATCGCCGCGCTCGCCCTGGCCGGCCTGGATCCTGGCCCGCAGTTGGGCCGCGGACTCCTCCGGGGAGAGGAGGCCGGGGACGCCGGACCCGTCGGCCGAGTCCTCCTCGGAATCCTCGGAGTCCTCGGACTCGTCGAACTCCTCGAGTGCCAGGTCGACGTCGACGGCGAACTCCTCGTCCACCTGCTCCCGCAGCGCCAGCAGCATCCGCCGGGCCTCCTCGGCCCAGGCGCCGCCGAGCTCGTGGAGGTGCTCGGCACGGGCCAGCTCGTTCTCCCAACCGTCGTTCGCCAGGTCCTCGCGCCGGATCACCTCCGCGGCCTCGTCCCGGAGTTCCGGATCGGTCTGGGCGAGGGCCAGGGCCGCCGTCCAGCGCAGTTGGGCGGCGCGGTACCGCGAAGGCTGACCGGTCTGCGGGTCGGCTATCGCGCCGCGCAGTGCGCCGACGGCCTCGTCCCGGTACTCGGGCCCGAGCGCGGCGAGCGCCAGCGCGGCCTGGATCCGCTGCTCGTCGAACGCGCCCGTCGCGCTCGCCGGTCCGCGCAGGCGCTCGGCCACGGCAGCACGGTGCGGTGCGGCGTAGTCGGTCATCGCCTCGGCGATCTCCTCGGCCCACAGCAGGGAGAGCTCCCGGTCGAGCAATGTGCGGGTCGCGTACTCCTGCTCCTCCTCACCGGCCCGGCCCAGCGCCCGGACTGCCGCCGCCACCTCCGTCCAGGGCGTGGCCGCGTCCCCTACGGTCCGGCGCAGGGCGGCCGTGTCGCGGCCGGTGGGTCGATCCATTGCTGCTCCTTCACTCGGTTGCGCGCCGCAGTCTAGGAGCAGCCGCCGACAGCCGGGCCCGTCACCGCTACGGCCGACGGACCGCGGATTTCCCGGCTGCGTCACCCGAGTGCCGGACCGTACTGGCCGCAGCCCCGGTCGACCCGCACCGTGGTGGAAGAGCGATGACCGACAGGACGGTACAGATGGACGCGAACGACTCGGTTCCCCGTGTCGTGGTCGGCGTGGACGACTCACCGGCGTCACACGCCGCGCTGCGCTGGGCGACCCGGCACGCCCAGCTGATCGGCGGTGTGGTGGAGGCGGTGGGCGCATGGGAGCCGCCGAGCCACTTCGGCTGGTCGGCGCCCGTGGTGGACCACACCTTCGACCGGGAGCTGGCGGAGCGCCGGTTCGCCGACGGACTCCGAGCCGCGCTCGACGGGGAGCAGCCCGTCGAGGTCCGGCAGGCGATGGTGATGGGCGATCCCTCCGACGTCCTGTTGGACGCGGCCCGGGGCGCCGAGGTGCTGGTGGTCGGCAGCGACGGCCGCGGCGGGTTCACCCGGGCGCTGCTCGGTTCGGTGAGCACGCGCTGTGCGCAGCACGCCGGCTGCCCGGTGGTCATCGTCCGCGCCAAGCGGCAGGACTGAGGCCCCGACCGCCGGGGCTCCGCACAGACAGGGCTCGGTACAGACAAGGCTCCGTACCGTCAGGGCTCCGTACCGTCAGGGCCGCGCACCGCCGGGGCTCCGCACCGCCGGTGCCGCTGACGGCCCGGGCTCCTCACGGCTCGGTCGGCTCGCCCGCGTCCCCGCCCCGGACCGCCGGTCCGCCCTCCGCGGGCAGTTCGCGCACCGGGAGCCCGGCGGCGTCGCGGCCTGGCCCCGCGCAGGCGCACAGGACGGCGAACGAGACGGCGAGCGCCAGCGCCCAGCCGCCGGTGAACGCCCAGAACAGCGGCTCCGCGGACGCCCGCAGGCCGACCGCCAGCAGGGCCACGGAGAGGGTGATCAGCGCGAGCACGGTGCGCGGCCGCAGCCCGCTGGTGACGTCCCAGGCCCGGCTGCGCAGCCGCAGGCAGAACCGGCGGACCGCGGTGTCCGGCCGGTGGCCGCTCCGCCGGTCGTGCTCGGTGCTCAGCGGCGGTATCGGCTCCTGCCGGTCCATCGTTGGTCGTCTCCTCGTGCGGCCGTCCTCATGATCCGGCGGGCGGTTACCCCGGAAGAAGGCTTCCTAACGCAACGGGACGGCCGGGGGCGCGGCCGGGCCTCTGCCGTTGCGGGGAGGGCGCGGGCGGCGCAGCATCCTGACCATGGCCACGAGCGACGAGAAGCAGATCGAGGACCTCATCCGGAGCTGGGTCGCGGCCGTGCACGCGGGCGATCTCGACGGGGTCGTCGCCGACCACTCCTCGGACATCGTCATGTTCGACGTGCCGCCGCCCTACGAGGGCGTCCTCGGCATCGACGCCTACCGGGCCGCCTGGCCGCCGTTCTTCGAGTGGCAGGCGCAGGGCGCCGTCTTCGAGCTGGAGTCGCTCCGGGTCACCGCCGGCCCGGACGTGGCCTTCGCCCACGCCCTGCTGCGGTGCGGCACCCGGCAGGACCTCGACGAGCGGCCGGCCCAGCGGCTGCGGCTCACCGTCGGGTTGCGGAAGGAGGGCGGACGCTGGCTGGTGGCGCACGAGCACCACTCCTTTCCGCTCCCGGGCACCGCGCGGTGAGGCGGACTGGCCGGACGGCGGGGTGCCGGGCCGCCGGGTGCGGGGCCGCGGAGCCGGGGCCTGCACAGGCCGGGCCGGGCCGGGCCGGGGCCGTCCGGCCGCGGCCCCGGCGCCCCCCCCCCCGCGGTGGCGGGCCCCCGCGCCGCCGGCCGGCC
>NZ_JBEPAK010000208.1:0-12524 GCF_040298565.1 Kitasatospora sp. NPDC001539
GGTCGGAGGTGGCGGAGTCGCCGTCGCGGGCGGGGGCGTCGACCGCGGCCTCCCAGCTCGCGCGGCCGTCGGCGAGGTTCAGGGCCGTCACCGCGGCGCAGGGCCGGTCGGGCGGGGAGTGCCCGATCAGGCCGATGCCGCCGGTTCCGACCCCCCGGCTCATGGTGCACACGGAGTCCTCACCGGGCGGGGTCCACCGCCAGGCGACGGCGCCTCCGGCGCTGCGGTAGGCCACCACCTGGTCGGGCCGGACCCGCACCACCAGGTCGCCGCTGGTCCAGCTGCCGACGGCGCGGGCCGTGGCCGGACGGTCCGGCGGGGCCTTCCAGGAGTCGTTGAGGCCGTCCCCGGCGAAGCACAGGAAGATGACCAGCCCCAGCAGCGCCCCGACGGCCACGGACGGCAGTCCGCGCCGGGGGTGGATCAGCGCCCAGACGAGCCCGGCACCGCTGGGCAGCAGCCCGAGGATGCTGGCGGCGCCCATGAGCGCGAGGCTGTCGCCGCCGAAGCCGTTCGCGGGCGCGTACACCACCGCCAGGCCCAGGCTCCCGAACATCGACCCCAGCACGCCGCCGGAGACCACCAGCCAGGTCTCCCCGCTCACCGCGTGCCTGGCGTGCCACCTCGCCCTCGCCCGGACGACGCCGTGCTCGGACCGCTCGGCCATGCCCGTCTCTCCCCTGCGACGCGTCGCCCACCGCAACAAGGCGACGATCATCGGATCGTCGCAGAGCACGGCAAGATCCGAAACAAAGAGAAGGGAAAACCCCGCTCCTCCCTGTGTATGGGAGGTCCTGAGCAGCGTGATCGTGAGGAATCGGCGGCCGTGGCGGGGACGGCGCCTGGCCGGCATCGGCGGGACCGCGCCCGGACGGCTACGGCGGCACCGCGCCCGGACGGACCGCAGGGCTGACCGGCGACCCGGCGGCCGAGGTGCCCCGCAGGCCGAGGTACCCCGCAGGCCGAGGTACCCCGGAGGACGAGGTGCCCCGGCGCACCGCCCGCCACCCGGTTCACCGCCCGCCACCCGGCGCGGCCGCCGCCCGGCCGGAAGCGGGTGCCGAACTGCCCGGGCGCCGGGGTAGGTTGAGCCGGGAGCAGAGCGCGAAGGGGGCGGGGATGCAGCCGGGCGAGGTGCTCGACGGGCGGTACGAGCTGGTGGAGCAGATCGGCGAGGGCGCCTTCGGCGCGGTCTGGAAGGCCCGTGACGCCCGGATCCAACGCCTGGTCGCCGTCAAGGTGATGCTCGCCGGCAGCGGCAACTCCCCCAAGGACGCCGCCCGGTTCGCCCGCGAGGTGGCCACGGCCGGAGCGCTCAACCACCCCGCCATCGTCACCGTGCACGACTTCGGCCGGCACGGCACGACCGAGCGGCCGCTGTTCTTCCTGGTCATGGAACTGCTCGACGGCGTCCCGCTGAGCCGGCACCTGGCCGACGGGCCGCTGCCCCTGCATCAGGCCCTCACCTGGGCGGTGCAGATCGCCCAGGCCCTGGCGACCGCGCACCGCGCCGGGGTCGTCCACCGGGACGTCAAACCGGCCAACGTGATGGTGCTGTCCAGCGGGGCGGTCAAGGTCGTCGACTTCGGCATCGCGCGTACCGGCACCGCCGACGACGGCGTCACCAGCACCAACGTGATCGTCGGCACGCCCGCCTACATGGCCCCCGAACGCTTCGACAGCCGCACCCTGGACGCCCGTTCCGACCTCTACGCCTTCGGTTGCCTGCTGCACGAACTCCTGACCGGCCGCCCGCCGTTCCGGGGCACCCTGTACGAGTTGATCCGCCAGCACGGGGAGGTCCCGCCGACCGCGCCCGGTGCCCTCCGGCCGGGGCTGCCCGCCGACCTCGACGCCCTCGTCCTCGACCTGCTCGCCAAGGACCCGGCCCACCGCCCGTCCGACGCCGACCAGGTCGCCGCCCGGCTGCTCCGCATCGCCGACGTGGTCGCGCGACCCGAACGGCACCCGGCCACCGTCCTCGACGCGCACGCCCCGGCCCACGCCGACGCCCAGCCCGCCGAGCAGGACCCGTACGTGCTGGCCCGCCGACGGGAGGCGGACGCGCTCGTCGCCCGGGCCCACCAGGAGGTCGCCCGACTGCGGCGGCAGTTCGAGGCCGATGCCGACGAGCTCCGCCGCACGGCCGAGCGCGACATGGCGGAGATGCGGGCCCTCACCGAGAGCGCCGCCCAGCAGATCATCGCCGATGCCCGGGCCCGCGGCGAGGCGCTGGAACGCGAGGCCGCCGCCCGGGCCGCGGCCAGCCTCCAGAAGCTCAGCGAGACCGAGCAGCGCAACGACCTGCTCAGCCGACAGGCCGACAAACTGCGCAGCGACGCGGAGCAGTTGCGGCGCAGCGTGGACAACGCCCGGCGCCAGGCCTCGGACTTCCTGGCGGACGCGGTCGCCAAGGCCGGTCTCGGGCCGGCCCCCGAGGCGTCGCAGCAGCGGGCCGCCGCCCTGCCCGCGCCGCACCGCCGGAAGCTCCCCACCATGCAGGAGCTGTTCTCCTCGCGCTCCCGGTCCGCGCCCGAGGAGGAGCAGCAGCCCGGGCCGTCCTGAATCCTAACTACGAAGCGTCGGAGCCGAGTTGGCAACGGAGCAAGCTTGGCCCGCGACGCCGGCGCACCGCGGCGGGCAGGGCTCACTCGACCGGGTGAGCATCCAGGCGCGCCCGTAGGCGCACACCGGGGCGGCTCGTTCTGCTCTACATGATCTCCCCGTTCTCCACAGCTTCCGCACGGCCCGGGCACGGCGCGATCCCGAGCCCCCCGTGGCGGTGATCGGCCGGGCAACGGCGGCGGCCGTCTCCCTCGCCATCCTGCTGGTCCCGGCGGCCGTCACCCCCGGCGAGCAGCGGCCCCCCACCGTCGGGGCCGGGCGGTGGGAGGTAGCCGCGACCGCCGCCAACGTCCGCCTCGACCACTTCGGCGGGGACCCGGTGGTCGGCCTCGCCACCTCCGGTGACCAGGTGGAGGTGGTGGACACCTGGACCTCGCCGCTCGGCGCACGCTGGGCGAAGGTCCTGGTCACCCGCACCCGCGTCACCGGCTGGGTCCTCTGGTCGCTGCTGGTCCACCGCGAGCTCCAGCCCGCAGGTCCGGACCCCGGCGCCGGCCACGCCCAGCCCCCCGGGCCCGACGCACCAGGTCTGCGGAGCGCGCCGGAATCACGTTGGCGGCTCGCGGCCCCGCTGCCTATCGTCGGGGCATGACCAACCGAACCTTCCGCATCATGGTGCGCGGCGTCTTCGACGGCCTCACCGACGAACAGCGCACCGCACTCCTCGCCGCCGCAGCCGAACACGACGTGCTGCACGCCGCCTTCACCCGCGAGGGCCACCTCAGCTACGACCTGTCCGCGCGGACCGCCTTCACCTTCCGCTTCCTCGACGAGGGCGAGGCCGAGGAGGACATCCTCGCAGCCACCGAGCGGGCCGAGCGGACGGCACGGTCCTGGCTGGAGAGCCGCGGCTACGGCTACCGGAACCTCCGCTCCCAGGCCGAGGACCTCTCCCAGGCCCCGCTCGGCAAGCGCCGGCGCCGCGCCGCCCACGCGACGCCCTGACCCCCTCCCCCCTCCGCCACCTCCTGACGGCTCCGCTTCGGCATATACTTGAGCAGTCAAGGAGGTGGCAATGACAATCCCCGCACCAGACTCCGCACCTGATCCCGCACCCGTCCCCGACCCGACACCGGACCCCGCACCCCGACCCTCCGCCCGACCGACGACCGTGCCCGCCGGAGCCGATCCCCTGGACACCGCCCTGCGCCTGGTCCGCGCCCAGGCCACCGTCGTCAAACGCTTCGACGCCAGCCTCAGCGGCCTCCACGGTGTGAGCCTGTCCGACTTCACCGTGCTGCTCCGCCTCAGCGAGGCTCCCGGCGGACGGATGCGCCGCGTCGACCTCGCCGACGCCCTCGGCCTCACCGCCTCCGGCGTCACCCGCGGCCTGGCCCCGCTGGAACGCATCGGCCTGGTCACCCGCGAGCCCGCGCCGCGCGACGCCCGCGTCGCGTACGCCGCCCTGACGGCCACCGGCCGCGAACGCCTCGCCGAGATGCGGCACACCGCCCGCCAGGTCGCCGCCGAGCTGTTCGCCCCGTGGCCCGCCCAGGACCTGACCGCGCTCAGCGCCCTCCTCGCACCCCTGACGACCCGCTGACCGCCGCGGCCCCCGCCCGCCGCCCGTACCCCCGCGACCCGGGCTGGGCCCGCACCGAAGCGCCGTACCGAGCGCCCCTGCCCACCCACCCCCGCCGGCCCGCACCAGCACCAGGAAGAGCACATGACGCACGACCACGTCGGGAGCACCCCCGCCACCGCCCCCGCCCCTGCCCCTGCCCCTGCCCCCGACCTCACCGTCGACGGCACCGGCCTGCTCTGCGTCCAGCTGCTGCTCCGTCTGCGCGCCCGCATCGCCCACCTCCCGGCCGGCGCCGTGGTCCACATCCACACCACGGACCCCGCCGCCCCGCTCGACCTGCCCGCCTGGTGCCACCTGACCGGCCATGAGTACCTCGGCCCGGTCCCCCACCCCGCCGACGACCGCGCGGTGTACGGGCTGCGCCTCACCTCCAGCCCGGTCCCCACCCGCCCCGACCGCCCCTGGCACCCCGCCACCGACTGACCGGAAACCCCCACGCGCTGGCCGGGGAACGCCCCCGCAACGCGGAGCCGCCGCCCCGTGCGGCCACCGCACGCCGCAGCAGGCACGGCCGTGCCATCCCCGCCCACGGGCCGCTGACGCGCTCCTCCGGCAGCCCGCCCGATGTGCCACGATGAGCGGACGGGGGTGAAACGGCCGCGCGCCACAGGGAGGTTGACCACCATGGATCCGATCCTCAGCTGCCGCTGGCACGACCAGGACGGCGAGTGGGCACTGACCGTCAGCCGGAGCGGCAACGGCTGGGAGCTGTCCGCCGCCGCACCGCTCTACTCGGAGTCGCTCCCCTTCGCCGATCCGGACGACGTCCGCCGGCTCGCCCAGGCCCTCCTGGACCTGCCCACCGACCCCGAACCCTACGAGTTCGAATGGCAGCTCTCCCGGACGGAGTCGGAGCGCACCGGCGACGAGAAGACCCACTTCGCGACCCTCGCCGTGGGCCTCGACCCGACCGACGACCACCGCCCGTACCTCGCCTACCAGTCCTACTACCACCGGGGCCAGGCCACCGGGCTCGGCCTGGAGGTGATCTGCGAGGACCCGCCGATCGACCACCTCCGGGCGCAGGCCCACGCCTTCCTCACCGACTGCCCGGGCCCGCCGAAGCCGTGAGCACCTGCACCGCCCAGTCCAGCACCGGCGCCGAACCCTCCGGCGGCGCCCAGCCGTTGATCACCGCCAGCAGTGTCAGGTACCGCTCCCGCCGGGGGTCCGCCATCGCCCGCAGCCGCTCCAGCAGGCGGGCGCGGGACGCACCGCCCGTCGCGGCGACCCCGGGCAGAGCGGCGTACCGCTCCAACAGCCCCGCGACCACCTCGGCCGCCTCGGGCGACCGGGGCTCCACCCCGGCCTCGGCCGCCGGGCCGGCCGTCTCCCGCACCAGCACGGCCAGTCCCGGCCGGGGCGGTGCGCCCGCGCCGCACTCCGCCACCTCGGCGGCCGCCAGCCCGCGCAGCAGCTCCCGGAAACCGCCGTCCCCCGCGAGCCGGGCCAACTCGACCCAGGCCTCGACCTGTTCGACCGTGGCGTCCTCCGGCAGCTCCGGCGTCAGCGACCGGGCCGCCCCCGCGGTACGGCCGTCCGGGCCGAACACCTCGGCCAGGAACTCCCCGACCAGGCGCTGCCTTTCCTCCCCCGTCAACCGGGCCATGCGGTGCACGAGCGTCAACTCCTCCGTGGTGGACCCGTTCCGGGCCACCGCGCCGAGCACCGCACGCCGCAGCCGCAGCACCCGGATCCGGAGGTCGAGCGCCTCGGCGTGTGCCGCCGCGACGTCCGGGAGCGCGCGTTCGCGCTCCAGCACCCGCCGGATCTCCGGCAGTCCGAGCCCGAGCTCGCGCAGGGTGCGCACCAGGTCCAGGCGGGCGACGGCGTCCGCGCCGTACCGCCGGTGGCCGGCCGGGTTGCGGTCGGCCGGCGACACGATCCCCTGGTCCGAGTAGAACCGGACGGTCTTCACCGTCAGCCCGGTCCGCCGGGCCAGTTCACCGATCGTCCAGACGGGACGCGTTTCGCCGTTCACGGCCACCACCCTGGTACCTCCCCCTACGGGAGATGCAAGCCGCCGCGGCCACCGGCCGCCGGGGCGGCCCTCAGGCCGTCCGCCGCAGCAGCGCCAGGTACATCGCGTCCGTCCCGTGCAGGTGCGGCCACAGCTGGACGTCCGGGCCGTCGCCGAGCGCGGGCACGCCGGGCAGCAGCGGTCGGGCATCGATCCACTCGACCCGGCCGCCCTCGCCGCGCAGCACGTCGTCCACCACGGCGCGGGTCTCCGCCAGGTGCGGGGAGCAGGTCGCGTAGCCGACCACCCCGCCGATCCGGGTGGCCTCGATCGCCGAGCGCAGCAGGTCCCGCTGGAGCGGCCCGAAGGCCGCGACGTCGGCCGGCCGGCGCCGCCAGCGCGCCTCCGGGCGGCGGCGCAGCGCGCCCAGGCCGGAGCACGGCACGTCCACCAGCACCCGGTCGAAGCCGCCGGAGCGCCAGGCGGGGCGGGTCCCGTCCGCCGCGATCACCGTGTACGGGCCGGGGTTGCCCTCCAGGGCCCGCGCCACCAGCCGGGCCCGGTGCGGCTGCTTCTCGCTGGCGACCAGTGCCGCGCCGCGCTCGGCGGCCAGGGCGCCGAGCAGCGCCGCCTTCCCGCCCGGTCCGGCGCAGCCGTCCAGCCAGACCCGGTCCGGGCCGTCCAGCGGCGCCGTGGCCAGGGCCAGCGCGACGAGCTGGCTGCCCTCGTCCTGCACGCCGGCCCGGTTCTCCCGGACGGCGTCCAGCGCGCCCGGGTCGCCGCCTTCGGCGAGCCGCAGCGCGAACGGGGACCAGCGGCCCGGTTCGGCGTCGGGCAGCGCGTCGGCGAGTTCGCCGACGGTGGCCCGGCCGGGGCGGGCGACCAGGGTGACCTCGGGCCGCTCGTTGTCGGCCCGCAGCAGTTCCTCGACGGCGGAGCGCCCCGAGGCGTCCGGCTGCCAGCGGCCGAGCGAGTCCCAGAGCGCGGAGACGACCCAGCGCGGGTGGGAGTGCACGACGGCCAGGTGGTCCTCGGCGTCCTGGTCGTACGGCGGGGCGACCTGTTCGATCCAGGTGTCCAGGTCGTGGGCGCTGATCCGGCGCAGCACCGCGTTGACGAACTTGGCCTTGCCGTCGCCGAGCACCACCCGGGCCAGTTCGACGGTCGCCGAGACGGCCGCGTGGCTCGGGATGCGGGTGGCGAGCAGCTGGTGCGCGCCGAGCGAGAGGACGTCCAGCACCGGCGGGTCGACCTTGCTCAGCGGACGGTCGATGCAGGCCGCGATGACGGCGTCGTAGGTGCCCTGCAGCCGCAGGGTGCCGTAGACCAGCTCGGTGGCGAGGGCGGCGTCGCGCCGGTCCATGCCCTGCTGCTCGGCTTCGCGCAGCAGCGAGGGCAGGATCAGGTTGGCGTACGCGTCACGCTCGTCGACGGCGCGCAGGGCGCGGAACGCGACGATCCGGGCCGGGTCCTTCTTCGGGCGGCGGTGCGGGCGGGGGGCGCGCTTGGCGCTGGGGGTGGTCACAGGTGCCTCAAGGTGCTGCGGTGGTTATCGGAAGTCCTCAGACGAACAGTAACGCCGGACCGGGGTCTCAGGCCTCGGAGCCCTCGGAGCCGCCGGCCGCGACGCCGAGCCGCTCCCCCGGCTCCAGCCGCGCCCCGCGCGCCCAGTCCGCCGCCCGCATCTCCTTCTTCCCCTGCGGACGCACCTCCCCGAGCTCGATGTCGTGGCTCCCGGTGCCGACCCGCACGCTGTTCTTGCCGGCCATCGCGACCTCGCCCGGCGCCAGCTCGGCCGATTCCGGCAGCAGCCGGACCGGCCCGGTGAGCTTCAGCCGCTCGCCCCGGAACTCCGTCCACGCGCCCGGCGCGGGCGCGCAGCCGCGCACCACCCGGTCGATCCGCAGCGCGGGGTGGTCCCAGTGGATCCGGGCGTCCTCGACGGTGATCTTCGGCGCGAGCGTGACGCCCTCGGCGGGCTGCGGCACGGGGTGCAGCGAGCCGTCCTCGATCCCGTCCATGGTGGCCGCGAGCAGCCGCGCGCCGGAGACCGAGAGCCGGGTGAGCAGTTCGCCGCTGGTGTCGCCGGGGCGGACCTCCTCGGTGATCACGCCGTAGACCGGACCGGAGTCCAGGCCCTGCTCGATCAGGAAGGTCGACGCACCGGTGACCTCGTCGCCGGCCAGCACGGCGTGCTGCACCGGGGCCGCGCCGCGCCAGGCGGGCAGCAGGGAGAAGTGCAGGTTGACCCAGCCGTGCTTGGGGATCTCCAGGGTGCCCGGCCGCAGCAGCGCGCCGTAGGCCACCACCGGGCAGCAGTCGGGGGCGAGTTCGGTGAGCCGGGCGACGAACTCCGGGTCGCTGGGCTTCGCCGGCTTGAGGACCTCGATCCCGGCCTCCTCGGCGCGCTGGGCGACGGGGCTGGCGACCAGCTTGCGGCCGCGCCCGGCGGGGGCGTCGGGGCGGGTGACCACCGCGACGACCTCGTGCCGGTCGGAGGCGAGCAGCGCCTCCAGGGCGGGAACGGCGACCTCGGGGGTGCCGGCGAACACGAGACGCATCAAGTGCCTTTCTGCAAAACGGAGTTCAGGAGGCCGACGGGAGTCGGCGAGACCGACGGGGGTCAGCCCGGCCGACGGGAGTCAGCCCGGCCGACGGGGGTCAGCGAGCGGCGCCGAAGGTGCTGTGCGGGGAGACCTTGACGACCGGCGCGGGCCCGCCGCCCCAGTCCGTCTCCCGGATCGCCTTCAGCGCGGCCTTGCGCTGCTCCCGGTCGAGCCGGTCGATGAAGATGATGCCGTCCAGGTGGTCGGTCTCGTGCTGAATGCACCGGGCGAGCAGCTGGGTGCCCTCCAGCGTCACCGGATCGCCGTACATGTTGAAGCCCTTGGCCACCACGCCGTAGGCCCGCTTGGTGTCGTACCGCAGCCCGGGCAGCGAGAGGCAGCCCTCGGGGCCGTCCTGCTCCTCCTCGCTCAGCGACAGGTCGGGGTTGATCAGGTGGCCGGTGACGCCGTCCACGTGGTAGGTGAACACCCTGAGCGAGACGCCCAGTTGGGGCGCGGCCAGACCGGCGCCGGGGGCGTCCAGCATGGTGTCGGTGAGGTCGCGGACCAGGTTGCGCAGTTCCTTGTCGAAGGTGGTCACCGGCTGGGCGGTGGCCCGCAGGACGGGGTCTCCGAAGAGACGGATCGGCTGGATCGCCACGGGGTACGGGCTCCTGTCCGGAAGGTGACGGGCTACGGGCAACGACTGGTTCACCGCAAGTCTATGCAACCCGCCCGGCGCCCCAACGGCCCGTCCCGGGGAGGGGCGCCCCGGCTCGCGGCGCGCCCGGACTCCGGCGAGCCGCGTTACCCCGGCCCCCGCTTCGGCGTTGGTCAAGAGAGATTGACCGGGGCCGGGCGCACGGGACACCGCGCCCCGGCCGAGCTGACCGTACGGAAGGTGGCACGTAGGCCATGGCCGAGCAGATCAACCACGACGCCCGGGCGCGGGCGAGCCTGCACCTGCTGGTGCGGGACATCGAGCGGGTGAGGCGGCAGGTCGACGCGCTGCGGACGCTCACCGCCCAGCTGGGGAACGTCTACCGACCGCGCCGCCCCAGCACCTCGGCCGGCTTCGTGGTGTACGGCCGGGCGCCCGCGCCGACCGTGCGCCTGGCCCAGGAGCTGCGGGAGAGCGTGGAGACGCTGGTGGCGGCGGCGGTCGAGTTCGACCGGGCGCTCGGCTTCTCCTGGGACTCGGTGGGCTCCGCCCTCGGGGTCACCAAGCAGGCCGTGCACCGCCGCTACGGCATGCGCCGCCCGACCAGCGAACTCCTCGCCGCCAGCGGCGCCGTCCCGGCGCCCAACCGCCCGGACCGCTCCGAGGAGCTGTCCGCCCCCGCCGCCGAACGCGGCGGCCTGTCCGCCACCGTCCCCGCCGCCCGGCAAGGCGGTCTGGACCGCGCCGCCCTGGAGCGCGGCGGGCCGGTCGAGCGCGCCGCCGTCGAGCGCCCCCAGCCCGACCGCACCGGCATCCCCCTGCGCGGCTGACCGGGCCACCCGGGGCGGGGTGGCCCATGCACCCCGCCCCCGCCGGGGCCCGCCGGCCCGCAGGCCAGAACCGCCCGCCGCCGCACCCGGCCCGCCGCGGCCCGACACGACGCAGCCCGGCCCCGCCCCACGGCCCGGCCCCTAGCCGATGTCCGTCGGGTCCATCCGCACCCGCACGGGCTCCGCCGTCCGCAGCGCGATCCGCGCGATCTGCGCCGCCTTGAGCGCCGCCGCCAGCGCGGCGCCCTGTCCGGGCGCCACCCTCAGCAGCGCCCGCTCCTGCTCCTCGCCCCGCAGGGCGGCCACCGGCACCGGTCCCAGCACGTCCGCCCCCTCCGGCAGCCGGATCAGGTTCAGCAGGTCCGCGACCGCCGCCGGGCTCCCGCTCACCGAGGCCATCCGCGACACCGGCGGGAAGTGCAGCTGCGCCCGCTCGTCCCGCTCCATCCCGGCGTGCCCGAGCGGGTCCCAGCGCACCAGCGCCTGCACCGGCCGGGCCGACGGCTCCGCGACCACCACCACCGTCCCGCCCTCGGTCGACGGCCGGACCAGTGCGGCGGCCGCCAGCCAGAGCCGCAGCGCCTCCTCCCCGGCCCGCAGGTCCGGTCGGCTCAGCAGCGCCCAGCCGTCCAGCAGCAGCGCGGCCCCGTACCCGGAGCCGCCCTCGACCACCGGCTCCGCACCGGGCGTCGAGATCACCAGCGAGGGCTCGTCCGGCACGGTGGCCAGCACCGCCTCCCGGCCCGAGGTCCGCACCGGGATCCGCGGGAAGGCCTTGCCCAGCTCCTCGGCCGTGCGCCGGGCCCCGACCACCTGCGCCCGCAGCCGGAACGAGCCGCACTCGGGGCAGTGCCAGTCGTGCTCCTCCTCGCCGCACCAGCCGCAGGTCAGCCGCGCGTCCGCCGCGGGCGCCTGCAAGGGCCCCTCGCAGCGCCGGCAGCGGGCCGGAGTACGGCAGCGACCGCACGCCAGCCGGGGCACGTACCCTCGCCGCGGCACCTGGATGAGCACCGGGCGCCCGGCCGCGAGCGACTCCCGGGCGACCTCCCAGGCCACCGAGGGCAGCCGGGCGGCCTGCGCGGCGGCGTCCCGGTGCTGGTCCTGGTCGGTGACGGTGCGCACCCTCGGCGCGACCTGCCGCACCGTCTCGCGGTCGGCGACCAGCGGCCTCGCCCATCCGGTGCTGACCAGCTGCGCGCCCTCCACGGTCACCGCGTGCCCGCCGAGCAGCACCGCCGCGCCCTCCTCGGCCGCCCGCAGCAGCGCGACCTCGCGCACGTGGGGGTGCGGGGCGCGCGGATCGCTGTGGCTGCCGTCGCCGTCCGACCAGACCACGACCAGCCCGAGGTCGCGCACCGGCGCGAACATGGTGGCCCGGGTGCCGATCGCGGCGTGCACGGAGCCGCGGCTGACCGCGAGCCAGCGCCGGTAGCGCTCGCGCGGGCCGAGCTCGGCCTCGAGCGCCGTGTGCAGCCCCGGTCCGAGCAGCTCGGTGAGCGCCTGGTCCACCCGCGCCACCGCCCGCCGGTCCGGCAGCACCACCAGTGCGCCGCGGCCGCTCGCCAGCGTGGCCGCCACCGCCCGCGCGATCTCGTACGGCCAGCCGGGCCCCGGCAGCGCCGCCCACACCGCGCGCGGCGAGCCGCCGGCGGCCAGCGCGGCGAGGAAGTCCGGCCCGGCCGGGTAGCGCTGCCAGCCGCCCGGCGCCGGGGGCCCCGGGCGCGGCAGCGGCGGCGGCGAGGGCTCGGCCTCGGCCTTGGCGTGCCGGGGCGGCACAGCCAGCTGGAGCACGTCGGCCAGTGTCCCGGCGTAGCGGTCGGCGACGGTGCGGCACAGTCGCAGCAGCTGGGGGGAGAGCACCGGCTCGGGCGAGAGCACCTGGGCGAGCGGCGCCAGCGGGCCGGGGAAGTCGCTCTTCTCCAGGCGGGCGACGATGAACCCGTCGTGCAGCTCCCCGCCCTCGCGCTGGCCCTTGACCACCCGCGCCCCGAACCGCACCCGCACCCGGACGCCGGGCCGGGCCTCCTCGGCCATGGTGGCCGGCACCTCGTAGTCGAAGAACTTGTCGATGGTGAGCACGCCCTTGTCCACCACGACCCGGGCCACCGGCAGGTGCTCGGCGCGCTTGGCGCCCTTCCACGTCCGGGGTCTGGCCCGCTTGACCGTCTCCCGGATGAATGCCAGCTGCTCCGGCTCGGCCCCGTTCTCCCCTGTGCTGCTCATCGCTCCCCAGTACTACCAGGTCACACGGACACTCCGCGGAAACGGCAGGGCATGATCTCGCGCATGTCGTTCTCGCCGCACAGCCCGCGCAGGC
>NZ_JBEPAK010000209.1:0-12460 GCF_040298565.1 Kitasatospora sp. NPDC001539
AGCATGGAACAGATCTACCCCACCCACGATGAACTTCCGCCCACCGCATGACCGTTGGCATGCGACCGCTCCACCACATCAAGGGACACGACCCCGCACTGGTCGAAGCCGTGTAGCCGGCCATCTGCGCAAGTACCAGGAGACCGAGACATGGGGCTTTCCATCCAACTCGTGGACACGACGCTCACTGCGGACACGAACCACCAGGCGAGACAGAAACGGAGATCCGGCCGGAGGGCCGTTTCCGACATCGTCGCCTTCCTCCTCGAGGACGGAGAACTCGCAGCCGCGATCACCGCGGTCGGCCGAGACGCCCTTCCCACGTTGGCGCGGGTCGATCCCTACCGCGACTCCGAGTTCGACCACTACTTCTGCGCGTTGGCCCTTGCCGAGTTGGACCGGACCGCCGGTCACCCCGCCTCGGCGGCCCAGCGGGACTTCCTCGACGAACTTCGCGCGCTGCTCCGGCGTGCCTTGGCGGAGCCCGCGTACATCGTTCGCTTCATCGGGGACTGACCCGTTTCGCCGATCTGTGGAACGGACCGTGGAGGGAGTGGATGGCCCAGAATAAAGTGCCCCGTACGGTGTCGGCGGAGGAGATTGTGGCGGCGGCCGACAGCTCCGGCGTCTTCTCCTCGATCGCGATGGAGGAGGTCGCGGACGATCCGCGACTCGTCGACATCCGGTTCGAGAGCCCGGTCGGGCACGCGTACCTCGTGATGCCGAGGGAGGATCTCGGCGAGGTCAGGGTGCTCTTCGAGAACTACGTGTTCGACGACGTTCCCGCCCACCGGCTCCTGCGCTTCGTCGAGCTCCTGGAGCGGGGGGGGAAGTCCACCTCTCATTCAACAAATTCGGGAGGCAACTGGTCTTGCAGGTCCCTCTCCCCGAAGGGAAGTGGGTTGATCGGCGCAGCGCCGCCAACGGCGACCTTTCGGACTGGGAGGAGGGTGTGCTCAGGCGCTGACCGCCCAGGAGGAATGCCTCGCTCGCAGGAGGCACTTCGGACGGGGGAACGGACGCGGTGAAGCGGCGGTCGAGGGTTCTCGGCCGCCGCTTCGGTGTTCTCCGGCGAGCCTCAGGGGTTGGCGCGGAGCAGGTCGAGGAGGCCGGGGAAGCGGGTGTCGAGGTCGGTGTGGCGGAGGGTGGCGGCGCGGGAGTTGCCGCGGTCGACCTGGCGGACGAGGCCGGCTTCGCGCAGGACGCGGAAGTGGTGGGTGAGGGTGGATTTGGAGACGGGGAGGTTGAAGGAGGCGCAGGTGCGGGCGGTGTCGGCGGGTTCGCGGAGCAGCGCGGTGACGACTCCGTAGCGGAGGGGGTCGGCGAGGGCGCTCATGACGGTGCGCAGGTCGAGTTCGTCGATGGCCGGGTGGCCTTCTTCGTCGGGCATCGGTGCCGGTCCTCCCTGGGCGGGGCAGAGGTATGGGTTGCATCGTACCTCGGGGGCATGGCAGCTTAAGGTTCGATCAAATCCGTACCTGGTCATGCCATGGCCGGTTCGAGCCTGGAGTGCTGCCCTGATGAGCCCAGCAACCACGATCCCGTCCACCGCACCGGACGCGCCGCCGCGTTCCCGCCGTACGCTCACCCTCGTGGCCGTGCTGCTGGCGGTGTTCGTCGTACCGATGTCGATCTCCGGCACCGCCGTCGCGCTGCCCGACATCGGCGCCGACACCCACGCCGGGCTGGCCCCGCTGCAGTGGGTGGTGAACGCCTTCAACGTGGCGTTCGCCTGCTTCACCCTGGTGTGGGGATCGGTCGCGGACGTCGTCGGGCGGGTGAAGGCCTTCGCCGCCGGGGTCGCGCTCTACGCCGCCGGCTCGCTGGCCAGTGCCGTGGCCGGCGACGCGCTCCTGCTGGACGCCGCCCGGGCGCTGACCGGGATCGGTGGAGCGGCGATCTTCTCCTGCGGGGCGGCCATCCTGTCCACCGTCTTCGAAGGACCCTCCCGGGCCAGGGCCTTCGCGCTGTTCGGCACGGTCGCGGGCGTCGGCGTCGCCGTCGGGCCGTCGTTGGCGGGCGCGTTGGTGCAGGGCCTCGGTTGGCGCTGGGTGTTCGCCGCTCATGCGGTGGCTCTCCTGCTGGTGCTGCCGGTGGTTCCGGCGATCGCCCGGGCGGTGCCCGTCCACGGGGGCGGCGGGCGGATCGACGTGCCCGGCAGCGCGCTGTTCGTGGTCGCCATGGTGCTGCTGACCACCGCCATCGTGCAGGGCTCGCAGTGGGGTTGGGGCAGCCCGGGGGTGCTCGGGCTGCTGGCCGCCGCGCTCGCGGCGCTCGCCGTCTTCGTCGCCGTCGAGCGGCGCAGCGCCCATCCGATGCTCGACCTGGGCGTGCTGCGCGAGCGCCGCTTCCTCGGCCTGTGCCTGGTGCCGGTGGCCGCCTCCTTCGGCTTCGTCACCCTGCTCACCTACCTGCCGAGTTACCTGACCGCCGTCACCGGCCGGGACGCCGGCACGGCCGGCCTGCTGATGCTGTTGCTGACGGCGCCGGTGCTGGTCTGCCCGATGGTCGCCGCCAGGCTGGTCGGTCGCGGCATCCGCCCGCTCACGCTGATCGGGCTGAGCCTGGTCTGCCTGGTGCTCGGCGACCTGGCGCTCACCCTGCTCTCCCCGTCGGCCGGGGTGCTGGTCCTGGCCGCCCCGATGCTGGTGACCGGCGCCGGGATGGGACTCTCGGCCGGGCTGGTGGACGGGCAGGCGCTGGCGCTGGTCGACCCGGCCAAGGCGGGCATGGCGGCGGGCTTCCTCAACACCCTCCGCCTGGGCAGCGAGGCGGTGGCCGTGGCGGTGTACGGCTCGGCGCTGGCGACCGTGCTCGGACGGCGGGTGAGCGACGGCATCGGCGACGGCATCGGCGGTGGCGGGTACCCCGGGGCCGGCAACGCCGCGCGGGTCGCCGAGCAGGCGGCCGGGGGCGACCTCGCCGGTGCCGCGGCACTCTCGGGGGCGACCGACCGGACGGGCTTCGCCGGGTTCCTCACCCGCGCCTACGACTCCGCGTTCCACTCGGTGCTGTGGGGGCTGGTGGCCGTCGGCCTGGTGCTGGCCGTGGTGATCGCGGCGCTGCTGCGCGGAGGCCGGGACACGGAGGGAGTGGTCGGAGCGAGTCGCTAACTAGGCCGTAGAGCAGGGGACTTGCGGGCCCAGCGTCACCCGTGTGAGTGATTGCGGACGATCTGTACACTGACCGACACTCGGATTGTTCGGAGAGCTCCTGACTCTCCCGGCGCAAGGAGTTGCCGCCATGACCGCAACCGGGTCCTCCGCCTCCGAGATCCCGCAGATCGCGCTCCAGTCCCAGCCCGCCCTCCACGGCCAGAACCTCGCGGACGTCGCCGGCAACGTCGGCTCCGTGTGGCGGTCCTGGTGGACCTGGACCCCGGCGCACGGCATCTTCAACCTCCAGATCCACTGGAACGTCATCGGCATCGACTCGACCGTCGTCATCACCGCCTCCGAGATCGACTCCAACGGGAACCGGTTCGTCGGCGCCGCCGCCCTCCAGGTGTCGAGCATCGCCCCCGGCAACGGCGTGGTGACCTTCAAGATCAACATCGACTGGGGCAGCTCGCTGCCGATGCGCACCGACGTCCTCGTCTTCAACTGACCCTCAGGAGAGAGACGGAGAGTCATCCGACCGGCGAGGCCCGGGCCTGCGGCACCCGCCGCGCGCCCGGGCCTTCCTCGCGTACCCGGCCGGGGATCGGCGGGCCGTGCAGCGCCCTTGGCCGGCTACCCCGCGGACGGCAGGACGACTTGCTCGCCCTCCCCCACCGGTTCCTCGAACTTGGCGACGTAGCCGGCGAGCAGCTGCTCGTCCACGGTCACAGCGTCGGCTCCGCACTGTTCGTTCCGCACCGCGAGACGGGCTTCGAGGGTCGCGCGGTCGACCTTGAGGTGGATCAGTTCCCAACGACCGCCGTTGCTCTCGACCAGCGCCTTGTAGTCGTCCCGGGCGGCGCGGCTCCAGAAGCTGTAGCCCACCACGACGTCCCGCCCGGCACGCACCAACTCGACGAGCCGGCGGCGCTGTTCGGCCCGGATCTCGTCCTTCAGCCGCTCGAACGCATCCGGCTCCAGCACCCGGCCGGCGTCGCGCTGCCCCAGGCGCCGCCACACCACCTCGTCGATGGAGAGCCGGACGTAGCCGCGCCGCACCAGTGCCCTGGCGTAGGTGGTCTTGCCCGCACCCGGGAGGCCGCACATCAGCACCACGGTGCTCGATCCGTTCGTCATGTCCGCAGGCTGGTCCCGGGGTCTGATGGCACATCAGCCCGGGGATGTAAACCCGTGGGCCAATGCGCGCGGCCGGGAGATCAACCGGTGGACGGATGCCCGACGTTCGGGCCGCGTGACACCGTTCCGCGCATGGACACCACGCCGTTCACCGGCCCCCACGGACTGACCCGCCGCCGCATGCTCGGCTCTGCCATGGCGCTGGGCGCGGCTGCCCCGCTCGGCCTGGCCTCCACCGCCCGGGCCGCAGCCTCCAGCGCCTGGGCCGCGGCCCCCAGCGCCCGGGCCGAGTCCTCCACCACCCGGGCCGAGTCCCCCGCCGCTCCGGGCAGTTCGCCGCAACGGCTCACCCTGCCGCCGCCCACCGGCCCGTACGCCGTCGGCACGGTCGCCCTCCACCTGCGCGACACCTCCCGGCCGGACCCGGCCGCCGGGCCCGGGCGGTACCGCGAGCTGATGGCGAGCGTCTGGTACCCGGCCCGGCAGGCGGACGCCTTCCCGCTCGCCCCCTGGCTCGCCGAGGCCCCGCTGCGGCTCTTCCTGGACGACGTCGGCTTCCCGCTCCCGCTCTCCGTCGCCCCGCTGACCGCCGGGCACGTGGGCGCGCCCGTGCACCGCACCGGCCGCCGGCTGCCCGTCGTCGTGTACGCCCACGGCGCGCACAGCCACCGGGGCGACCACACGGTCATCGTCCAGGAGCTCGCCAGCCACGGCTACGCCGTCATCACCGTCGACCTCCCCCACGACGCCTTCACCCAGTTCCCCGGCGGCCCGGCCACCGCCCCGTCCCAGGACCCGGACGTCGACACGGGCGTGCGCGCCTACCTGCCGGACTTCCGCTTCGTCCTGGACTGCGTCGAGGCCCTCGCCGCCGGCCGCAACCCGGACGCCGACCGGCGCGAGCTGCCCGAGGGCCTGCTCGGCGCCCTCGACCCGCAGCGCATCGGCATGTTCGGCTGGTCCAAGGGCGGCAGCGTCACCGCCCAGACCGCGGTCGCCGACCCCCGCGTGCGCGCCGGCCTCAGCCTCGACGGGCCGATGATCCCGGCCATCACCACCGACCTCGACCGGCCGTTCCTGGTGATGACCGCCGACTGGCCCCGCACCCCGGACTCCGCCGTCGAGACCTTCTGGACCCACCTGCGCGGCTGGCGCCGCACCCTCCGGGTCGAGGGCGCCGTCCACTCCTCCTACGGCGACAACATGACGCTGATCCCCCAGGCGGGCAAGCTGCTCGGCATGACCGAGCAGCAGATCCAGGAGCAGGTCGGCACCCTCGACCCCCGGCGCGGCATCCTCATCCAGCAGGCCTACCCGCTCGCCTTCTTCGACCTCCACCTCCGGCACCGCGGCGGCGCCCTGTTCGACGGCCCGTCGCCGCGCTTCCCGGAGGTCACGTACCTGCCGTGACGCGGCGACCGGGCGGCCGCCACGGGGGTGCGGCCGCCCGGGCCCGGACGGGTGCGCGCGAGGCCCGCGCGGTCAGACCGACAGGCCCTGGGTGGGGGTGGCCGTGGGCGGGGTGGTGCTGCCGGCGGTGGTGCCGAGGGTGCGTTCGACCTTGGCGACGGCGGTGCGGTACTGCATCGAGGCGGTCTGGGAGTCGGCGCCCTGGCGTTGGAAGTAGCCGAAGGCCATGCCGACGGTGCCGAAGCGCTCGACCCCGATGAAGGCGTTGAGTTGGACGCCGGCGAGGGTGCCGTCGAGGCGGACGGCGGGCGCGTCCTGGCGGTCGCCGAGGGTGACGGGGGTGACGGTGAAGGTCACCGTGTCCGTGTCGCCCGCGGTGAAGGTGATGGTGTGGCAGGTCTTGAAGGCGTCGGTGACGGTGTTGAGGTCGGTGGTGAGCTTGCCGGGGTCCTCGGCGGTGAGGGCCTCGGTCACCATCGGGTTGCCGTCGTCGGGGCCGTCCAGTTCGGTCTCGGCGTGCGGGGTCGCGGGGCTGGACTGACCGGTGTGCATGGTGACCAGGGCGCTGAGCGCGTCACAGCCCGTGACGGGGGTGGGGTTGTCGCTCGGGCCGGGGCTCTCGGTGCTGGCGGGTGCCTCGGTGTAGCCCGGGCCGATGTCGTCCGCAGTGAGCAGCGCCGCCTTCAGCTGGTCGGCGGAGGGCAGGTCCTGGGCCGGTGCCGCCGACGCCAGTCGGGCCGGCCCCAGGACGGCCGTCACGACGACGACCGCGGTGGTGAGGGCGTGGAGAGGCCTCGGGAGGGACATGGCTGGCCCCCGGTCGGGAGTGAGGACAGGGACAAGTCACCAGTGTCCCACCGGGCGCCGGGCGGGGCGCGCGGGCGGGGATCCGCGCAGGTCAGGGGCGGTGACGGCGCTGCCGGGCGACCGTGGGGAAAGCGTCAGGCGGCCCAGGGCGAGCGTCAGGCGTCCTCCCGGCGGCCCCAGGAGCCCCGGGCGCCCCGGGCGGCGCAGCGCGACGCGGAGCGGCGCCGGGCGTCGGGACCGCGCCGGACCGCGCCGGGCCCGTACCGGGGACCTCGGCGGCACCCGCCGCGGTCCCCGGTACGGGCCCGTGGCCCGGCGGCCATTGGGAGGTCAGATGTGCGCCGCCAGCTCCGTGCCCTGCTTGATGGCCCGCTTGGCGTCGAGCTCCGCCGCCACGTCCGCGCCGCCGATCAGGTGGGCGGCCACGCCGCGCTCGCGCAGCGCCTCGTACAGGTCGCGGCGCGGCTCCTGGCCGGTGCAGAGCACCACGGTGTCCACCGGGAGGAGTTGGCGCTCGCCGTCGACGGTGAGGTGCAGTCCGGCGTCGTCGATGAGGTCGTACGCGGCGCCGGCGACCATGGTGACGCCGCGGTGCTTGAGTTCGGTGCGGTGGATCCAGCCGGTGGTCTTGCCGAGGCCGGCGCCGACCTTGCTGGTCTTGCGCTGCAGCAGGTGGAGGGTGCGCGGCGGCTTCGGCCGCTCGGGGGCGCGCAGCCCCCCGCGCTCGCGGTACTCCGGGTCGATGCCCCACCTGGCCTGGAAGACGGGCGGGTTGAGGCTGGCCTGGTCGCCCTGGTCGGTGAGGAACTCGGCCACGTCGAAGCCGATCCCGCCCGCGCCGAGGATGGCGACCCGTTCGCCGACGGCCGCGCCGTCGCGCAGCACGTCCAGGTAGCCGAGCACGCTGGGGTGGTCGATTCCCGGGATGTCCGCCGGAGTCCGGGGGGTGACGCCGGTCGCGAGGACGATCTCGTCGAAGCCCTCGGCGGTGAGCTGCTCGGCGGTCACGAGGGCGCCGAGGCGCTGGGTGACGGCCAACTCGGCCAGCCGGGTGCGGAAGTAGCGCAGCGTCTCGTCGAACTCCTCCTTGCCCGGGATCCGGCGGGCGATGTTCAGCTGCCCGCCGATCTCCTCGGCGGCGTCGAACAGGGTGACGTCGTGGCCGCGTTCGGCGGCGGCGACGGTGAACGCGAGCCCGGCCGGGCCGGCGCCGACCACGCCGATGCGCTTGCGCCGCTTGGTGGGTGAGAGCACGAGTTCGGTCTCGTGGCAGGCCCGCGGGTTCACCAGGCAGGAGGTGATCTGCAGGTTGAAGGTGTGGTCCAGGCAGGCCTGGTTGCAGCCGATGCAGGTGTTGATGGCGTCGGCCCGGCCGTCCCGCGCCTTGGTGACGAAGTCGGCGTCGGCGAGCAGCGGGCGGGCCATCGAGACCAGGTCGGCGCAGCCGTCGGCGAGCAACTGCTCGGCGATCTCGGGGGTGTTGATGCGGTTGGTGGTGACCAGCGGGATGCCGACCTTGCCCATCACCCGCTTGGTGACCCAGGCGAAGGCTCCGCGCGGCACGGAGGTCGCGATGGTGGGGATGCGGGCCTCGTGCCAGCCGATGCCGGTGTTGATGATGGTCGCGCCGGCCGCCTCGACGGCCTGGGCGAGCTGGACCACCTCGTCCAGGGTGGAGCCCCCGGGCACCAGGTCGAGCATGGACAGCCGGTAGACGATGATGAAGTCCTCGCCGACCCGCTCGCGGACCCGGCGGACGATCTCCACCGGGAAGCGCATCCGGCGCTCGTACGGGCCGCCCCACTCGTCCTCGCGGCGGTTGGTGGCGCCGACGATGAACTCGTTGATCAGGTAGCCCTCGGAGCCCATGATCTCGACGCCGTCGTAGCCGGCCCGGCGGGCGAGTTCGGCGCAGCGGGCGAAGTCCTCGATGGTCTGCTCGACCTGCTCGGCGCTGAGTTCGTTGGGCACGAAGGGGCTGATCGGGGCCTGGAGGGCGCTGGGGGCGACCAGGTCGCGGTGGTAGGCGTAGCGACCGAAGTGCAGGATCTGCAGCGCTATCCGGCCACCGGCGGCGTGCACGGCGTCGGTGACGACCCGGTGCTGCTCGGCCTCCTCCTCGGTGGTGAGCATCGCGCCGCCCTCCCAGGGCCGACCGGCCTCGTTGGGGGCGATGCCGCCGGTGACGATCAGGCCGACGCCGCCGCGGGCACGCTCGGCGTAGAAGGCGGCCATCCGCTGGTAGCCGTCGGGGGCCTCCTCCAGGCCGACGTGCATCGAGCCCATGATCACGCGGTTGGGCAGGGTGGTGAAGCCGAGGTCGAGCGGGCTGAGCAGGTGGGGGTAGCTGTTGCTGCCGGGCGTGGAGCTCATCGACGTCTCCTGAAGGGGCGGCGGTGGGACGGGGTCACGAGGCTTTGTTACCGAAGGGTAGGGGACGGCCGGAGCGCTATGCAACTAGTTGCATAGCCGGCCGCGGATGTCCACCCGCGCCCCGGCCCGACGGCGTATCGTCCTGTGGCGGACATGCGGACATCGGGACACCCGGACACCCGGAGACCCGGACGGCCGGACATCCAGACGGCCGGACACCCGGACACCCGGAGACCCGGCATCCGGACACCTGGAGTCCCGGAGTCCTGGACACCCGGTCATCCGGTTCCGGTCGTCGGGACACCCGGTCATCCGGGCGTCGGGGCTCATGGGAGGGGGGCGGCCGTGCGCGGTGGCTCGGTGGCGGTGGTCGGGGGCAGCATCGCCGGAAGCGCGTTCGCCGGGGCGGCCGCCCGGCTGGGGGCGGAGCGGGTCGTGGTGCTGGAGCGCAGCCCCGGCCGGCTGGAGGACCGCGGCCTGGGCATCTGCACCCACAACGACCGCTTCGCAGAACTGGTCGACGCCGGGCATCTGGCGCCGGACACCCGCCGCCACCGCCTCACCGTGCGCAGCTGGCTCACCCGGGGGCCGACCGGAGGACGGCCCGGCGGAGGCGACGGCCCGGACGGGCGCGGGCGGCTGCTGTGGGCCCAGCCCTTCCCGTTCCACTCCCACCACTGGGCGGTGCTCTGGCAGGCCCTGCGCGAGCGGACCCCCGACACCGTGGAGTACCGGCTGGGCACGACCGTCGCAGCGGTCGGCGGCGGTGACGGCGATGCGAGCGGCAACGGTGGCGCCGGCGACGACGGCGGGTGGGTCGAATCGGCCGACGGCACCCGTACGCCGTACGACGTGGTGATCGGCGCGGACGGCTACCGGTCGGTGGTCCGCGCGGCCGTCTGCCCGCAGGCCGTCCCCGAGTACGCCGGGTACGTGTGCTGGCGCGGCAGCTACGACTCCGCGCTGCTGGCCGAACTCCCCGGCGGGGCCGGGGTCTGGCCGGAGGAGGAGTGCGTCACCGTCTGCTACCGGGGCGGCCAGGTCGTGCTCTACCGCATCCCCGGACTGACCCCCGGGAGCACCCAGGTGAACTGGGTCTTCTACAGCCCGGCCCCGGCCTGGCTGCGACTGGACGGCCCGACCGCCGTCGCCGCGGGCGCCCTCGACGACAGCCAGCTGGACGGGCTCCGGGAGTTCGCGGAGCGTCACCTGCCGCCGTACTGGGCGGGCGTGGTCGCGCTGACTCCGCGCGAACGCACCCTGCTCCAGCCCGTCTACGACCTGGCGGCCCCGCGCCGCACGGCCGGCCGGCTGCTGATCGGTGGGGACGCGGCGACGATCGTCCGCCCGCACAACACCAGTGGCGCGGTGAAGGCCCTGCAGGACGCGCACGCCTTCGAGCTGGCGGGACGACGGCTGGGCGGTGGCCCCTGGTCCGCCGTGCTCGCCGAGTACGACCGGGAGACCAGCGCGGCCGGGCGGGCGTTGGTGGACCTGGGCCGCCGACTGGGGCGGGCCCAGGTCACCGAGGCGCCGGACTGGCCGGGCATGGACGAGCCGGCGATGGCCGCCTGGTGGCGGGACCAGGTCACCGGCGGCGGAGGGTTCGGCGGACACGCGCTCGGGCGGTCCGGCTGAGCGGGCTCCCGGCCCATCGACCCGCCAGGCCGACATCCCGACAACCCGTCAGGCCGACAGCCCGGCAGCCCGGCAGCCGCCGATCCTCCGTCACATCTCCCGAGGTCCTCGGACGTCGGTCAGACCTCGGTCAGACGTTGACGCCGTAGTCGGTGGCGATGCCGCGCAGGCCGGAGGCGTAACCCTGGCCGATGGCACGGAACTTCCACTCGGCGCCGTTGCGGTACAGCTCGCCGAAGACCATCGCGGTCTCGGTCGAGGCGTCCTCGGTCAGGTCGTAGCGGGCGATCTCCTGGCCGTTGGCCTGGTTGACGATCCGGATGAAGGCGTTGCGGACCTGACCGAAGTTCTGCAGCCGGGCGTCGGCGTCGTAGATCGACACCGGGAAGACCACCTTGGCGACGTCCGCCGGCACCCGGGCCAGGTCGACCTTGATCTGCTCGTCGTCCCCGTCGCCGCCGCCGGTCAGGTTGTCGCCGCTGTGCTCGACGGAACCGTCGGGGCTGCGAAGGTTGTTGAAGAAGACGAAGTGCTGGTCGGAGACCACCTTGCCGAGCGCGTTGCACAGCAGCGCACTGGCATCCAGGTCGTAGTCGGCCCCGGTGGTGGTGCGAACGTCCCAGCCGAGGCCCACGATCACGGCGCTCAGACCCGGCGCCTCCTTGCTCAGCGAGACGTTGCCGCCCTTGGCCAGCGAAACTCCCACAATGCCCTCCTCGATCTCTCCCTGTGGACGAATCTACAGCACTGTAGAGATCATGAGGATCCGCCTGCAGGTCGGCCCCGCCCCCGGGATTTCTCAGGGGTGGGCGGGCGGCCGGGGCGGACAGGGGTGACCCGCTCGCACTCCCCCGCCCACGTGGGACGCCAGCGTCCGGGCAGCGGCCGGGCAGCGACCGGGCGCCGAGTCGGCCGGGCCGACCTAGACTGGCCCTGGCCGCTCCGTTCGCCTCGGCGGATTCCACCCCGGTGCGAGGCTCTCGCGGGAGGTTCCGATGCGCCAGCGGTACAGCTTCCACGTCGACCGGGCCGGGCACTCGGTCACTGTCAACGTCCGCTCCGGCCTGATCACCGAGACCGAGTTGCTGGTGGACGGCAAGGAGTGCGCCTTCCACCGCGTCCACGGCCACGGCGACTACCCGCTGACGCTCTCCGCCCAACTGCCGGAGGAGCCGCCGCAGCCGCTCGCCGTCACCCTCGACCGCACGGGCCGGGCGGAGCACCCGCTGCACTGCGTACTGGCGATCGCGGGGGCGGAGGAGCCGATGCCGGAGCGCACCGCCCGCTGAGACCGGGCCGGGCCGCGCCGCCCCATCACTCCCGAGTCCCTCGCTCCCCTGATCCGGTCTTCTCCGGTCTTTCGCTCGGCTACCTTGCTAGCAAGCTAGAGTGCTAGCATCGTGCTGTGGGAAACGAGGATGTGAAGCAGTTCAACGTGTACCTGCCGGTCGAACTGATCAAGCAGGTCAAGTACCGCGCCATCGAGTCGGAGCTGTCGCTGTCGGCCCTGGTCGCCGAGGCACTGCGCGCCTACCTCGAGGCGCCCCACCCCCGGCACGAGCAACCGTTCGACGATTCCGTCCAGGAGGACTGAGATGGCGACCGAAGGCATCGAAGCCGTGTTCATCGAGACCCACAACTGGGGCAAGTCCGCGAAGTTCTTCCAGAGCCTCGGCTACGAGCTGGAGTTCGAGACCGACCACAACTCCGGCCAGCTGCGCAACGGTGACGGCCCGACGGTCTTCATCGCGGAGGTCCCGGCGGACCGGGAGACGCCGCTCCAGCTGGTGCTGAAGGTGGCCGACGCCGACGCGTTCCAGCCGGGCGAGGGCGTGGAGGTGGTGAGCCCCTTCGAGGACACCCACTTCGGGACCAGGCTGATGACCGTCCGCGACCCCGACGGGCGGCTCTGGAACCTCCAGGCGCCCGCCAAGGGCCGTTCGTAACGCTCCACTCCCACCGCCGGCCGCAACGGCGACCGCGACGGCCGGCACGGC
>NZ_JBEPAK010000210.1:0-12426 GCF_040298565.1 Kitasatospora sp. NPDC001539
GCGTCGGCGATGCCCACATCCGCCCTGCGATCGAAGCAGCTCCCGCTTACCCGGGGAGGACGCCCCCTCATCCGCCATGCGACCGGAGGTCCCGCGCGGCTGGACCTTCGCCCGGGATGAGAATGATCTCTTGATGTACGTATAACTGCTGAACATTGTGCACTGACGGCAGCTTCTGCACATAGGATCGCCGGTACTGTTTGCGGCCCGACAGGCTTCCTGCTGAGGACATGCCCCCAACCCGCACGAATCACTCGTGGTCTGGTCTGGGGGGAGTCCCTTCGTGCCCATGCTCCTGCTGAAGTTGTCGGCGCAGGATCTGCTCACTCTGAACTCGCGGCGCCGGATGGTGCCGCATCTTGCCGAACGGTGGCGAAAGTTCCGGGAGCACGAGGCTTCGGAGACGGAGCGTGTCGCGTGGGCGGAGAGCCTGATATGTCTGGCGAACGACTTGGTCGCCGCTGATCGTGGCAATGTGCAGATGGTCGTCGAGTGTGCCGCGACCGTCGACGAGGACATCAAGGGGAGCAGTCCCAGGCTCGTGGACGTCGTTCTGGTGGGTCGCCATCCGCGCGAGAATCGGCCGTCCGTCCAACTGGTGGAGCTGAAGCGTTGGTCGACGGTGACGAGGGTCGAGCGGGCCATTGCGGACCAGATCTACGTGGCAGGCCTGGCGAGGCCCAAGAAGCACCCTGCGCTGCAACTGCGCGAGTACTACCAGGCGTTCACGGGCAGTCGGGGCCCCTTTGGCGCGGTCGACATTGAGTGCGGCGGTTTTGCATACCTGCACAACGCCACCGAGGACTCGGTCCGTCCTCTGATCGACGTGGACGCACCGACGGGTGTTTATGCACGGGTGTACACCGGTGATCGTCGCCGCCAGTTGGTCACCGACCTGCAAGCACACTTTGCCGCCGACGGCGGCGGCACCGAGGCCGAGTTGCTGCTGCAGGGCATCGGTGTGCGCAACGCACCGCTGCTCGACGCGATGATGTGGTCCCGGGGCACGGACACGGTCTTCACCCTGCGCGGGCGTCAGAAGGAGGTGGCCGATCAGATCCTGGAGACAGCTGCCAAGGTACTGCCCTCCTCGGAGCAGCCTGCGCTGGTTCCGGACGAGCGACGAGTGGCTTTCCTGGTGACCGGTGGCGCAGGTACCGGCAAGAGTGCTATCGGTCTGCAGATCAAGGCGGAGCTGGAGGCAGTCGGCCGAAACGTCAATTACGCCAGCGGGAGCAGGGCGTTCAACGCGGCGATGCAGGAGCACGTCGGCGTCGGGGACCGGGAGTTCAAGGAGACCTTCACCTACTTCTTCGACTACGTCACGACGCCCGACCCGCTGCTGGATGTGCTGATCTGTGACGAGGCACACCGACTCCGTGACCGCTCCGAGAACCGGTTCTGGCCGCCGGAGAAGCAGGGATCTCGGCCGCAGATGGACGAACTCCTCGATGCGTCCAGGCTGACGGTGTTCTTCCTCGACGAAGGCCAGGTCGTTCGTCCGAAGGAGGTCGGTACGGTCGACCTGATCCAGCAGGCGGCTGAGCGGCGCGGAGCCAAGGTGGTGCGGTACGGGCTCCGTGAGCAGTTCCGATGCGGTGGCAGTGACGCGTACGTCCGCTGGGTGCACGCGCTGCTCGGTATGTCGGATGACGAACCTGAGCCCTGGACGCCGGACGGCTTGATGCATGTCGAGGTGGTGGACACGCCGGACGCGCTGAGCGACATCATCCTCGGCGAGGAGAGCGCCGGGGCATCCGCGCGGATTGTTGCCGGCTACTGCTGGCCTTGGACCGAGCCTCTGGGCCGGGAGAAGCGACTAGAGCGGGATGTCAGGATCGGTGACTGGCACCAGCCGTGGAACGCGAAGAGCGACAGCTTCTGCGCGGACGGCGCCCCGCCCGGTGTCAGGTGGTCGATGCACAAGAACGGCATCGGCCAGATCGGCTGTGTGTACACCGCGCAGGGCCTCGAGTGGGACTGGTGCGGAGTGATCATGGGCGATGACATGGTGCGCCGAGGTGACCAGTGGATGTTCCAGAGAGGCAAGGAGACGGAGAAGTCGGCGCAAGGCGTGAGACGGGTGAAAGTTCCAGGGTCGCTTGATCCGAAGGTCAGCGCGAGCAGCGTCGGTGACGAGGAGTTCGCCCGCCTGATTCGGCACGCCTACCACGTGCTGATGACCCGGGCCAGCCGGGCGACAGTGCTCTATTCCACGGACGACGAGACCCGGGCTTACCTCAAGGGCCTTGTCGGGGAGACCGAGATCCACGGATTGCGGCCGACCCGGGAGAGCTTGCCATGGCATCACGCCCGTCCGAAGCGGGGACGGAAAAAGCCCAAGAACGACCTTCGGTTGTTTTGACGGAAGGTGTGGAAACGTGGAAGTGGCGGGCTCGCCGGGCCCGCCACTGACCTGCGTCAGAAGAGCAGGTGCGCCACCGAGGTCAGCGTCGCCACCAGGACGTTGGAGGCGACTCCGACGGCGATGTCGGTGAGGATCTCGCGGATCCGTCCACGACGCGCAGGCTTGTACTCGATCGAAGTCATGCGGCCATCCCCAGGTAGTGATGTCGGAATGGCAGGGGGCACCCTACCGGGCAACCACGCTCACGTCAGACGTTGACCAACTGACGGGCACAACCATTCATCAATCGCGGCCTGTTGAGGGCAGACGGAACCTGGGCCTCGTACCCTCCGGGAAGGTGCGCAGCGCGCAGCGATGCTACCGCATGGACACGCTTGGCGTCGGGGATCAGCGAGCAGAATTTCGCAGAGCGCACGTCGGTCCGCCGCCATACCCCGAAGGGGCAGAGGCTGCCCATCGTCGCGACCGAGTATCGCAACGCCGACTGGGAGGCCAGCGCTGCGGAGGACTCGGCGGTGGCGGTTGCCCTTCGAGGTGGCCGAGGATCGCAACGGGTAACGGACGTCAGTGATCGCAATGGGCCGGCCAGGGTTGGCGGTCGCTCTGTGGGGCAGGCTCGGCTTGCACTCCCGGTGCGGAGGCGAGCTGGACCCCGGAATGCGAGTGGCGATCGTTCATTGGAGTGGCCGACTGGCCGCTCTAACCGCGAACGTGCGGGCGCCAAGAGGTGGGGGCATGGATGAGTCATCGCGGCGGAATGGGCGAGTTGGGAGAGGTGGGGCTAGGGGACTTGCCGGGGACCACTCGTTGTTCACCGCTACCTCTGAGGAGCTTTTCGGTGAACGAACAGCGCGGGGTGTCTACTGTCTGACGTGCAGCGGTGGTTACGCCCGGGTGATCGGTGCCGCGCGACGTGGTCGATGAGGCGGTCGCAGTGTGCGGGCGGCAGGCCCGGCGGGCGGGCGGGAAGCTGCCGTCGGGTTCATGTCCTTCTTCGGCATCAGGCGAAGCTTCACCCACGTGGTCACGGTCATGGGCTGGCGGCGCTGATCACGTTCACCGTGCTGCTCGTCCAGCGGCTCAACCAGCCGTTCGACGGCCTGCTCGCCGTTGATACGTCAGCCTTCACCCGGCGCTTCCCGCTGCCGTAGTACGGAAGTCGTCGTGACCCCACCGTGGCCGTGGTGACGGCCGGTCGTCCCTCCTGCGGGTACGCGTGCCCGCCACCGGCAATGCCCGAGAAAAATACCGGCAAAGAACAATCGCGGCTCTGCCTCGAAATGCCTGACAGCAGGTCAGAAAATCTCTCACTTTCCAGGCAAATCGCTACCAATCAACACCGTGCGGAGGTAATCCGTTACAAAATCTTCATCCCGGCTGGTCATGGGCCCTCTCTCGGGGGTGAGAGATTGGCATTCGGCTCCAAACAAGCCTTTACCAACAATGGCAATCTCTTGAGAGAGTCTTGATGTCACGACGGTCTCAGGCCTCGTCCGGTTCCACGGACGGGGCCTTCTCCACGCGCAGGGCGCGGCGAATAGCCGCGCTCCTGACACTCGGTCTGCTGGTGCAGACCGGCGTAGCGGTGGACGCGCTCACGGCGCCCCCCGCCATCGCCGCGCCCACACCACCCGCACCCCCGGTCGCCCCGGCCACCGAGGCGCCGGACGAGGCGTCGGCCCTGCTGACCGCCCGACTGCAGAAGCGGCGCATCGAAGTCACCGGTGCCCGGACGGAGTTCACCACCCTGTGGGCGAACCCCGACGGCACCCTGACCTCCGACCGGTCCACCGGGCCGATCCGGATGAAGGTCGGCGAGGCCTGGGTGCCCGTCGACACCACCCTGGTGCAGACGCCGGACGGCAAGGTCGCGCCGAAGGCGCACCCGGGCGGAGTGGTCTTCGAGGGCGGCGACGCCGGGGTGACCGTGGGCGACAGCCTGCCGAGCGCCGCTGCGGCGAGCGCTGCTCCGGGCGCTGCTCCGACCGCGCCTCCCAGCGCGGCGCCGACGACGCCCGCTGCCACGCCGTCAGCGAGCAGCTCCGCTCCGCCGACCGCCTCGCCGTCGGCTGCCCCGTCGGCGTCCGGTTCTGCCTCCGGTTCGGCCTCCGCGTCGGGTTCCCCGTCGGCTTCCGCGTCGGGCTCCGCCTCCGCCGAGCCGACCCGGGCCTCCCGCAACGGCGCCCGCGCCGCAGCGGACCCGGCCACCGCCCCGAAGCCCGCTGGCGACAAGCCCGCTGACGACAAGCCCGCCGACGTCAAGCCCGCCGAGCGCGACCTGGTCAAGCTCGGCTCCGGTGAGCAGCAGGTCACGTTCGGTTGGCTGGGCAAGCTGCCCAAGCCCAAGCTGGAGGGCAACAAGGCGACCTACGTCGACGCCCGGCCCGGCGTGGACCTCGTCCTGGAGGCCACCCGGACCGGTTTCGAGCAGTTCCTGGTCGTCAAGGACCGCGCCGCCGTCGCCCAGACCGGCACCGTGACGATCCCGCTCGACACCACCGGCCTCACCGTCGCCCCGCAGCAGGATGGTTCCATCCAGCTGCTCGACAAGGCGAGCGGCAAGACCACGGTCCGGATCCCGGCCCCCGTGATGTGGGACGCCGCCGTCGACCCGGCCTCGCAGGAGCACCTGAACCGCGGCGCGGTGACGATGGAGCTGCGCGGCGAGGGCGCCGGCACCGAGTTGGTGTTCACCCCGGACGCGGCCTTCCTCACGGACGAGAAGACCCAGTTCCCGGTCACGATCGACCCGGTGGTGGACGTCGGCACGACCTTCGACACCTACGTCCAGACCAACGAGAACATCGACGCCTCCGCGTCGACGGACCTCAAGCTGGGCAGCTACGACGGCAAGACCGTGGCCCGGTCGTTCCTGACCATCCCGGGCGGCCCGTTCAACGGCAAGCAGATCCTGAACGCCACGCTGCACCTCGCCAACTACCACTCCTCCTCCTGCACCCCGAAGCAGTGGGAGGTCTGGAACGCCCGCGGCGCCGCCGGGTGGACCCGCTGGAGCAATCAGCCCGCGATGGAGAAGAAGTGGGCCACCTCGAGCGACACGTGGGACGTGAAGAACGACGGTGACAGCTACGACTGCTACGCCCCGGACGGCTCGTTCTGGGCCAATGCCGACGTCACCGAGATGATCCGGTACTTCGCCGGGTTCGGGTACAACGACTACGGCTTCGCCCTCAAGGCCGCCGACGAGTCCAGCAGCCTGTCCTGGAAGCGGTTCAGCTCCGCCGAGGGCTACTGGCCGCCGTTCGTCTCGATCACCTACAACACCGTCCCGGCCACTCCGGGGACGGTCGAGGTACTGCCGTCGCAGCAGGGCAACCCGCGCTACACCTCGGACGCGAACCCGCGGTTCCAGGTGCAGGCGGCCGACCCCGACGGCGATCCACTGAAGGTCTACCTGGACCTGTGGCGCGGCGGCACCTTCCTAGGCAGCATCGTCCGGGACACCCCGAACGGCGCCATCGCGACCGTCCGCCCCTCCGACTACGGCATCGCCAGGCTCGACGAGGGCGTGCAGTACTCGATCTGGGCCATGCTCGACGACGGCAAGTCCCGCTCCGGCTGGGTGGGCACCAACGTCGTCGCCGACACCGTCAAGCCCGGCACGCCGTTCGTCAGTTCGGCCGACTACCCGTCCGACGACCTGTGGCACGGCACGGCCAACCAGCCGGGCTCGTTCACCTTCTCGCCCGCACCGGGCACCGACGACACCGCGGCCTACGTCTACACCCTGGACGGCGGCACCCCGGTGACCGTCGCCGCCACCGGCTCGCTGACCACCTCGATCACGCCCACCACCGAGGGCCGCCGTGTCCTGTCGGTGCAGTCCAAGGACCGCGCGGGCAACCTGTCGCCGCCGGCGAGCTACGTGTTCCGGGTCGGCCAGGCGGGCATCAGCTCCCCGGTCAACGGCACCCAGAGCGCCAAGCGCGTCAAGCTCTCCGTCGACGCGCAGACCCAGTTCAAGCGCGTGGTCTACCAGTACCGCCGCGGCCCCGGCGCCACGGAGTACAACGTCCCGCGCACGAACCTCACCAAGGCCGACAACACCCCGGTCACCGAGGACAAGCCGCGCCTCGCGGACCTCGGCCCGCACGCCAACTGGAACGTGCTGGACACCCTTGGCCAGGTCGGCGGCGTCGTCCAGGTGCGCGCCGTGCTGTTCCCCGAGGACGGCTCCGGAAGCGGCTACACCACCGTCTGGAACACCATGACGGTCGACCGCAACGCCGACGGCGCCGCGAGCGACAACATCGGCCCCGGCTCGGTCAACCTGCTCACCGGTGACTACTCCACCGACGTCACCGACGCCGACGAGTTCGGCATGTCGGTCAAGCGCGTCACCTCCTCCCGTGACCTCGGCCGCGGCTGGCAGCCCCAGGGCGAGCGGCTGACGGCCAACCAGCGCCAGATCGGCACCGACACGGTGGGCTTCACCCCGGGCCAGGCCAACCTGGCCCGATCCACGGCGCGCGGCCACGACAGCTCCACCGACTCGCTGCTGATCACCCCGGCCGCCTCCGGCTGGGACTCCTTCGCCGCGCTCGGCCCCGAGTACACCATGGGCCAGGGCATGAAGCCCGGCCGCACCTACCGGCTCACCGGCTGGATCTACGTCCCCGGTGCCACCGGTCTGGACAACCCGCTGGCCAACCGCGGCCTGCGCCTCGTGGGCGTGTACCGCACCCCGGCCGGCTACGGCGAGACCGCCTCGCCGAAGGCCTCGTTCACCGACGGCTGGCAGCAGCTGACCGTCGACATGGTCGTCCCGGCCGACGCCACCGAGGCCTGGTTCCGCCTCTACAACGGCAACGCCGCCGGCAGCGGCAAGGAGGTCTACTTCGACGACCTGTCGCTGAAGGAGATCGTCGCCCCGTTCGGCCCCCAGTGGGCCGGCGGACCCGACGCCGGGACCGGCGGCGACTACCGCTCGCTGTCCTTCCCCCAGTCCGACCTGGTCGAGATCAAGGGCAACGACGACACCTCGCTGACCTTCGCCAAGGGCAACGACGGCACGTTCTTCCCCGAGCCCGGCGCCGAGGCCATGAGCCTCAAGGCCGTCCCGGCCAAGTCCGGCGCGATCGTGCTGTCCACCTCCGGCCAGTGCCTGGAGGTACCGAACGGCGCCGCCGGCAACGGCGCGCGGCTTCAGCCCGCCCCCTGCACCGGCGCCGCGAACCAGCAGTGGACCCGGGGCGACGATCTCACCCTCCGGCTGCTCGGCTACTGCCTGGACAACCCGTGGGGTCAGGTCGACAACGCCACCCCGCTCACCCTGTGGGGCTGCAACGGCGGCGACAACCAGCAGTGGGAGGTCCGCCCCGACAACACGGTGATGAACCGCCACTCGGGCAAGTGCCTGGACGCCGACAAGGGCGCCTCGATCTGGGTCTGCTGGGCCGGCCCCAACCAGATCTGGGACGTCCAGACCGCCGGCACCACCTACGAGCTGACCGAGCTCGACGGCTCCAAGACCGTCTTCGCCCGCCAGGCCGGATCCAGCATCTACCAGGTGGTCAGCGAGACGGGACCCGACGCCGCGTCGACCACCCGCTACCAGTACGACACCACCGACGGCCGCTCGCTGGTCAAGCGCGTCATCCCGGCCGTCGAACCCGGCGTCGACGACGCCAACGGCTGCACCGTCGACCCGCTGCCGCGCGGCTGCGAGGTGATGGAGTACGACTACGCCAAGGCCACCACGGCCACGGCATCGGCCCCGGGTGACTACCTGGACCGTGTCCGGGGCGTCAAGGTCTGGTCCTGGAACCCGGCCACCTCCAAGCAGGAGGCCGTCGAGGTCGCCCACTACGCCTACGACGAGCGCGGCCGCCTGGTGCAGGTGTGGGATCCGCGCCTGGCCTCGCCACTGAAGATCGAATACGGCTACGACGACGCCGGCCGGGTCACCCGGATCCGTGCCGCCGGCGAGCAGCCGTGGAACCTCGACTACGGCAAGGCCGCGGCCGACCAGGACCCGGGCCGTCTCCTGAAGGTCCGGCGCAACACCCTTGCGCCGGGTACCAAGGACCAGGTCATCAGCGAGAACGCGACCAACCTCGTGTACGAGGTGCCGCTGACCCGCGGCGCGGGTGGACCGTACGACCTCTCGGGGGACGAGGCCCTCAAGTGGGCGCAGACCGACGTGCCGACGGACGCCACCGCGGTGTTCGGCTCGGAGGACGTCCCCGCCGTCAACACCGCCACGGCTGCCAAGCCCGGCCCGGACGGCTACAAGCCGGCCACCGTCCACTACCTCAACGCCTCCGGCAACGAGGTCAACACCGCCGTTCCGTCCGTCACTCCCGACGGCGACATCAGCACCTCCGAGTACGACCGCTACGGCCACGTCGTGCGCTCCCTCTCGGCGACCAACCGCTCGATCGCGCTCGACAGGCACCCCGACGCCGACAAGTTCGCCGCCGAGCTGAACCTGCCGAAGGACTCCGCCTCGCGGGCCCGTCTGCTGGACTCCCGCACGACGTACTCGGCCGACGGCATCGACGTCCTCGACACGCTGGGCCCGGCCTACCGCGCCTCGCTCGCCGAGGAGGTCAGGGGCCAGACCGCCCCGGTCTCCGTGACCTCGGAAGCGGAGAAGCTGCCGCAGCTGGGTACCAACACCAAGGTCCAGGTCGACAGCGACTGCTGCGGTCTGACCTGGTCCGGGGGCGCCCAGCTGAGCATCCGCGGCACGGCGGCGGGCGCCTTCGCCAGCATGCGGGTCAGCGTCCCCGAGGAGGGCGAATACATCCTCTCCGGCCAGCTGACCAAGAACAACGACCACGGCATCGTCCAGTTCGCGGTCGACGGCAATGACGTCAGCGAGCGGATCGACACCTACAGCGCGAACGCCGCGGTGGCCCCGTTCACGGCCGGCAAGCCGGTCAGGCTGGCGCGGGGCGACCACGAGCTGAAGGTCGGCGTCGTCGGCACCAACACGGCCAGCGGCGGCGAGCGGTTCCACACGGGCCTGGACACCGTCACCCTGACCAAGACCACCGTCAACCCCGCGCTCCCGGCCGGCACTTCGGTCGTCGCGCGGGACCACAACACCAACACGTACGACGAAGGGAAGCCCGACGGCCAGGCCTATCACCTGGTCACCACCGCCACCGACGGCGCCCGGATCGACGGCTACGCCGACGACGTGGAGCTGCGCGTCACCAAGCACGGCTACGACGCGCCGGTCGGCGGCACACCCGGGTGGAAGCTGAGGAAGGCGACCTCCGTCACCACCGACGCCCTCGGTGCCAAGCTGACCGCGACCGTCAAGTACGACGCCTCGGGCCGGGCGCAGGAGTCCCGCAAGCCGGGCTCCACGGGCACCGACGCCGGTACCGTCAAGTCGGTGTTCTACACCGCCGGTGCCAATCCGGACGACAACGCCTGCTCCGGTCGACCCGAGTGGGCGGGCCTCCCGTGCGTCACGACGCCGGGCGGTGCGGTCACCGACGCGGACACGAGTCGGATGCCCGCCACCCTCCCCGTGAAGCGGATCACCCGCTACTCGCCCTTCAACGCGCCGGAGGAGACAACCGAAACCAACGCGGGCAAGTCCCGCAAGACCGTCACCGCCTACGACGAACTGGACCGCGTCCTCTCGACCGAGATCACCTCGGACGAGGGCAGACCACTGCCCAAGGTCACCGTCGAGTACGACCCGGCAACCGGCGAGGCGGTGAAGACCACCGCCGGCGGCAAGTCCCTCACCCGGGTCATGGACTCCCTCGGCCGACTGATCTCCTACACGGACGCCGACGGCGGCACCACCACCACGGAATTCGACCGCTACGGCAAGCCGGTGAAGGTGAGCGATCCGACCGGATCCACCACCTACACCTACGACCGCGCCAAGGAGCCGCGCGGGCTGGTCACCTCGGTCAACGACAGCGTCGCGGGCGAGTTCACCGCCAAGTACGGCCCCGACGGCCAGCTGGTCGAGCAGACGTACCCGGGCGGGATCACCCGGAAGGACACCTTCAACGCGGTCGGAGAGGCCACCAGCCGCAGCTACGCCCGCAGTTCCGACAACACGGTGATCTGGGCCCAGACCACCGACATCTCCACCCAGGGCCAGGTGGCCAAGGACACCAGCTCCACCGCCACCCGCTCCTACCAGTACGACCGGCTCGGCCGGCTGGTGAAGGCCGAGCAGACCACGGTCGCCACCGGCTGCGTCACCCGCCAGTACGCCTTCGACGCCCACTCCAACCGCCTCTCCAAGCAGACCTCCCCGCGCGGGGCGGCCGGCGAGTGCAGCACGGCCGGGGCCACGGCGGAGAACCACACCTACGACAGCGCCGACCGGCTCACCGACGCCGGGTTCACCTACGACGCCTTCGGGCGCACCGTGAAGACGGCCACCGGCGCGACCAACACCTACTGGGCCAACGACCGCGTCGCCGCCCAGGAGAAGGGGGACACCAAGCAGGAGTGGGCCGTCGACGCCGCCCACCGTCTGACCGCGTTCACCACCAGCAAGAAGCAGGCCGACGGCACCTGGGCCAACGCGACCTCGAAGCTGAACCACTACGGCGACGACTCCGACCAGGTCCGGTGGACGGTCGAGGACACCACGCTCGGCACCCTGACCCGCAACGTCTCGGGCCTGGACGGCAGCCTGGTCGCCACCACCAGCAAGACCGGTGACGTCCAGCTGCAGCTGACCAACCTGCTCGGCTCGGTGGTCGTCAATACGGATACCGCACTGACCAAGCCCACGGTGCTGGACTTCGACGAGTTCGGCATCCCCCAGGACGGCCAGGCCAACGTCCGCTACGGCTGGCTCGGCGGCAAGGAGCGCTCCGCGGAGGCCCTGGACGGCGACATCCTCATGGGTGCCCGCCTCTACAGCCCGGCCCTCGGCCGCTTCCTCCAGGTCGACCCGGTACCCGGTGGCAACGCCGGCGCCTACGACTACTGCACCGGCGACCCGATCAACTGCACCGACCTCGACGGCAACTGGGGCATGCCCAAGTGGCTCAAGAAGACGGTCGAGGTCGTCGCCAAGGTCGCCGAGGTGGCGTCCTACATCCCCGGACCCATCGGTGCCGTTGCCGCCACCGTTTCGGCAGTCTCCTACGCCGCCACGGGCAACTGGGAGAAGGCCGCGGAAATGGCCGTCACGGCTGTCGCGCAGACCGTCGGGGCCGGCCCGGTCGTCAAGTCCGTCGCAGCAGCAGCCAGAACGACCAGGGTGGCGGCGAAGGCCGGTAGGGCGGCCGGCGCCTCCAGGATGCTGAGCAGGGCCACCTGCAACTCCTTCGACCCGGACACCTTGGTCCTGATGGCCGACGGCACCCAGGTGCCGATCGCCCAGGTGAACGTCGGCGACTACGTTGCCGCCGTCGACCCGGAGTCGGGCACGACGACGGCCCAACCGGTGCTCGGTGTCCTGGTCGCGAACACCACCAAGCACATGGTCGACATCAAGACCGATCAGGAGCCCACCACCTCGGGCATCCGCGCGACGTCCTACCACCCGTTCTGGGTCGCCGGACGGGGATGGGTCGACGCCATCGGCTTGAAGCCGGGTGACCGCCTGCTTTCGCCTGACGGCAGCGGTCCGACCGTCACGTCCGTGGTCGACGAGGGGGAGCTGCCTTCGCAACTCGTCTTCAACCTCAACGTCGGCGATGTCCACACCTACGCCGTGTCCGACGGCGTAAACAATGTCGTCGTCCACAACGCCAGCTGCCCCATCCCGCGACGGGTGTGGGCGAACCACATCTACACCGGGCACATATCGAAGGCGACCCAGAAGCTCCGCAGCAAGTTCATCGGTGATCGCGCGGAGGTCCGCGGACTCATCGCCGACACCATCCGCACGGGCACACGGGCGCGCTCGACCCTCGGCCGAGCGGGCCACACGTACGAGAAGACGTACGACCGCCAGGTCGGAGTGCAGAGGAATCTCAAGGGAAGGGTTTCGAAGAAAAAGCGAGTCCGAGTGGTCGTCGTGAGGGGTAAGGTGGTGACGGCCTACCCGTTCTAGAAATTCCCAGGGGGGGTGGGGGGCGGGGGGGTTAGGACACCCC
>NZ_JBEPAK010000211.1:0-12423 GCF_040298565.1 Kitasatospora sp. NPDC001539
CCTCGCGTCGTGACCGGACGTCAGCCCTGCTGCGCGGCCCACCAGGACCGCAGCGCCGCCACCGCCTCGTCGTGCTCCATCGGGCCGTGCTCCAGCCGCAGTTCCAGCATGTGCTTGTACGCCTTGCCGACCTGCGGGCCGGGCTTGAGCCCGAGCAGCTCCATGATCTGGTTGCCGTCCAGCGCGGGGCGGACGGCGTCCAGCTCCTCCTGGGCCTTCAGCTCGGCGATCCGCTCCTCCAGGCTGTCGTAGGTGCGCGACAGCGCGGCGGCCTTCTTGCGGTTGCGGGTGGTGCAGTCCGAGCGGGTCAGCTTGTGGAGGCGCTCCAGCAGCGGCCCCGCGTCCGTCACGTAGCGGCGCACCGCGGAGTCGGTCCACTCGCCGCCGCCGTAGCCGTGGAAGCGCAGGTGCAGCTCGACCAGGCGCGAGACGTCCTCGGTGAGCTCCTTGGAGTACTTCAGCTCCCGCATCCGCTTGCGGGTCATCTTGGCGCCGACCACCTCGTGGTGGTGGAAGGAGACCCGGCCGTCCGGCTCGAAGCGCCGAGTGCGCGGCTTGCCGATGTCGTGCAGCAGCGCGGCCAGGCGCAGGGTGAGGTCCGGGCCGTCCTGCTCCAGCGCGATGGCCTGCTCCAGGACGGTCAGCGAGTGCTCGTAGACGTCCTTGTGGCGGTGGTGCTCGTCGCGCTCCAGCCGCAGCGCGGGCAGCTCGGGCAGCACGTGCTCGGCCAGGCCGGTGTCGACCAGCAGCCGCAGCCCCTTCACCGGGTGCTCGGCCAGCAGCAGCTTGTTCAGCTCGGCCTGCACCCGCTCGGCCGAGACGATGGTGATCCGCTCGGCCATCGCCGTCATCGCGGCGACCACCTCGGGTGCCGGGTCGAAGTCCAGCTGGGCGGCGAAGCGGGCGGCCCGCATCATCCGCAGCGGGTCGTCGGAGAAGGACTCCTCGGGCGTGGCGGGGGTCCGCAGCACCCGGGCCTCCAGGTCCTCCAGGCCGTGGTGCGGGTCGACGAAGCCGCGGCCCGGCAGGTCGACGGCCATCGCGTTGACCGTGAAGTCCCGGCGGACCAGGTCCTCCTCGATGGTGTCCCCGTAGGTGACCTCGGGCTTGCGGGAGGTGCGGTCGTACGCCTCGGAGCGGTAGGTGGTGATCTCGATCAGGAAGGAGCCCTCGGGGGTGTCCTTGCGGGCGCCGACCGTGCCGAAGGCGATGCCCACGTCCCAGACCGCGTCCGCCCAGCCCTTGACCAGCTTGAGCACCTGCTGCGGGCGGGCGTCGGTGGTGAAGTCCAGGTCGTTGCCCAGCCGGCCGAGCAGCGCGTCCCGCACCGAGCCGCCGACCAGCGCCAGCCGGTGACCGGCGCCCTGGAACCGCCGGGCGATCTCGTCGGCGACCGGCGACACCCGCAGCAGCTCTTGCAGCCCGAGGGTCTGGGCCTCGCTCAGGCCTGGGACGACCTGGACGGCGGTGTCGGAACGGTCGGTGCGCGCGGTGGACTCATTGGCAGTGGACACGGCTCACAAGGGTACGTGGCCCGGAAGGTCAACCGCCCGCGCGTTTTGGGCGTCTCAGCTCACAGCCCGCAACACTGCACGCCTGGCTGGATCGTTACCATGCCGGTGGACGAGTCTCGCGCACCGGACCGGGGATGCGGTGTCGCGCGCCGCCGGAGCCGACGGAACCCTCCGCGGCGGCAGTGCGGCGAGCAGCGTCAAGCGGAGTACGTCAGCGAAGTACGTCAAGCGAAGTACGTCGAGCGGGGAACGCCGGGCGCCAGCGCCGGGCGGACAGCATCAGCAGCGAGCGATCGATCGAGAACGGCGAGGGCGAAACGAGTGAGTGAGCCGGCACGGCACTCGGGCCTGGGGGCGCACCGACAGCCTGGACGGGCCGCGGGCCCCGCCGAACCCCCTGCGGGCGGCTCCGCCGACGGACGGAGTCCGGGCCGCCGCGCCCGCCGTCTCGCGGCCGCCTTCGGGGCCGCGCTGGCCCTGTTCGCGGCGGCTCCGGCGACGGCGCTGCCGGCCGGCGGCGACGCCACGGCGACCGCCGACTCCCCGGTGGTGCTGACCATGGAGTCGGTGAATCCGCAGGTCGCCGCTCCGAACGGCACCGTCACCATCAGCGGGCACGTCACCAACGGCGGCAAGTCGGCGCTCAAGGGTGCCCACGCGGCGATCCGCAAGCCGGCCGCCAAGCCGATGCAGCGGCGCAGCGAGCTGCAGCTGATGACCACCCGCAACGCCCCGGGCGTGGAGCTGGACAGCCCGCAGTACGCCCTGCCGGAGCTGAACCCCGGCCAGACCCAGGCGTACACCCTGAGCGTCGCGGTGAGCGACCTCGGGCTGTCCGACAGCGGCGTCTACGAGCTCGCGGTCGACGCCTGGGGCGCGACCGCCGACAACCCGCACGACCGGATGCTGGGCGTCGCCCGCACCTACCTGCCGTACAGCCAGGGCGGCGGCGACGCCCAGCCGACGAAGGTCACCGCGCTCTGGCCGCTGGTGCACGCGCCGGTGCTGGCCGCGCAGACCGTCGCCGACAACGACCAGACCGTTCCGGTGCTGCGCGACGACAGCCTGGCCACCGACTTCGCCCCGGGCGGCCGGCTGTACGAGCTGGTGGACACCGGCGCCAAGCTGTCCGGTCTCACCTGGGTGGTCGACCCGGACCTGCTGGACGCCGCGTTCGCGATGACCAACAAGCAGTACCGGGTGCAGAAGCCGGGCGCGGCGGCGGGCAAGCCCGCCCGGGACGACAACACCGTCGCCGGCACCGGCTCGGCCGCCGCCGCGGCCTGGCTGGACAAGCTGCGCGCGGCCGTCGCCAAGCCGGGGAACCAGGTGGTCGCGCTGCCCTACGCCGACCCCGACCTCGCCTCGATCGCGCACAACGGCGCCGACCTGGCCGGGATGGCGACCGCGCTGAACAAGGCCGCCACCGCCGGCCGGCTGACCGTCGAGGGCCGGCTGTCGGCGGACACCCGCTCCGACGTGGCCTGGCCGTACCAGGGCTACGTCGACCAGCAGATCACCGGCATCGCCCGGCAGGCCGGCAGCGGGCTGGTGCTGGTCAACGGCGCGAGCATGCCGGAGCCGGACTCGGTGAACTACACCCCGACCGCGGTGCGCCCGATCGGCAACGGGCAGAACGCCCTGGTCGCCGACGAGACGGTCTCCGCGCTCTTCCAGAAGGACCTCACCAGCCCGAAGGACCAGACCGAGGCGACCCAGCGCTTCCTCGCCGAGACCTTCACGATCACCCACGAGCAGCCGCAGAACCAGCGCGGACTGCTGATCATGCCCCCGCGCGAGCTGTCCGCCGCCACCGCCAAGGTGCTGGCCGGTGCGCTGCAGACGGCGGGCGACAAGTGGCTGGCACCGGTGAAGCTGGACACCCTGGCGCAGTCCGCGCCGGATCCGAAGGCCAACACCGCCGTCCCCTCCCCGACCGACTACCCGACCCAGGTCCGGGCCAGCGAACTGTCGGCCTTCGACCTGAGCGGCACCGACAAGATCCAGCGCGACCTGGACACCCTGATGCGGGTGCTCACCCTGCCGCAGCGGGTGCGCGGCCCGTTCAGCGCCGCCATGGTCCGCTCGCTGTCCACCGAGTGGCGGACCACGGGAGCCGCGGGCGACGCCTACCGCGAGGGCGTCGCCACCTACCTGGCGGACCTCACCAACGCCGTCAAGGTGCCGCAGAAGACGGCGGTCACCCTCGCCGGGAACACCGGCCTGCTCCAGGTCAGCGTGACCAACGACCTCACCCAGACGGTCACCAACCTCAAGCTGGTGCTCACGTCCACCCAGCCGAACAGGCTGTCGGTGAGCAAGGAGGAGGAACTGGTCATCCCGGCCTCGCAGAGCGTCACCCTGCGGTTCCAGGCCGCGGCCCGCAACAACGGGCCGGTCACCATGACCGCCCAGCTCTGGACCACCGGCCCCAACCCGCAGAAGTACGGCCCGGCGGCGACCTTCCCGGTCGAGGTCACCTCGGTGACCAACGGGGTGCTGTACGTCTTCGCCGGTGCCGGGGTCCTGCTGCTGCTGGCCGCGCTGCGCTTCGTCCGCCAGCGCAAGCGCCGCGGCGGGCAGCCGCACGAAGACGGCGACCAGCCGGTCGGGGACGGCCCCGCGCCGGACGGCGCCGGGAGCGCCGCCGCCGAGGCCGGGTCCGAGGCTCCGGGGGAGGGGCCGGAGGAAGGGCCGACGGGACGCCCGGAGCAGGACACCACCGAGGGCGGTCCCACGCAGACACCGCGCGCCAGCAGCCCGGATGGCCGGGATCGGGCCGCCAGTGATGAGAAGGTTGGTCCTTGATGCCGCCGACCCCCCGCAACGCCGGGCCGGCCTCCCCCCACGACAGCGAAGAGGTGACATGACCGGGCGCAGCGAGGAGCGGCCGCCGGGCCGCGGTGAGAGCCGGCCGGGCGCCGAGTCGCCGTCCGGCGACTGGTACGTGGCCGACACCTACGCCCAGGACCCGTACGCCGCCGAGGCGTACGGGACCCCGCAGGACGACCAGGACCCGTACGGCCTGCGGGCCGACCGGCCCGCGGCGCCGCAGCCGCCGGCCACCGCGTACGACGTGCCGCCGCAGCTTCCGCCGCAGGGCGGCGGCTACCCGACGCCGGTGCCCCCGGCGCCGGCCCCGTTCACGCCCCCGGTGCCCCCGGTGCAGCCCGGCTGGGACACCCCGGCGCAGGCCGCCCCGCAGACGGCCCAGGCCGCCCCGCAAGCCGCCTGGCCGCAGCAGCAGCAGCCGACCGCCCCGGCCGGCGGCCCGTGGGGGAGCGCCGAGCAGCCCGGGCCGCAGTGGGCGCCGGGCCCGGCGCACTCGGCCTGGGACAGCGAGACCACCGAGTACGTCGGGGTGGACGCACTGTTCGGCGGCCACCAGGCGGAGGCGGCCGCCCAGCCGCCGGTGCCCCAGCCCGCCCCGGCCCAGCCGACCGCACCCGTGCCCCCGGCCGCGCCGTACCCGCCGGCGGGCGGCTACCCCGGGCAGCCGCTGTACGGCGGCCCGGAGGGGCAGCGCCCGTTCGTCCCCCCGATCGAGTTCGACCCCCCGCTCTCCGAGGAGGAGGCCACCATGCAGGTGGCCGCCGTGGCGGTCCCCCCGGCGGTCGAGCCGCTCGACGACCACCGCGACCACGCCGAGGAGCCCGCGGCCCGGCCGCAGGAGCAGGCCCAGGCCTCCGGCGGGGGCGGTGGCAAGGTCGCCAGCCTGCTGAACTCCAGCGCGATCATGGCGGCCGGCACCCTGGTCTCCCGGGGCACCGGCTTCCTGCGGACGATGGTGATCGCCGGTGCGATCGGCATCGCGGTCATGGGTGACTCGTACAACGCGGCGAACACCCTGCCGACCCTGCTGTACATCCTGATCGGCGGCGGCGCGCTGAACGCGGTCTTCGTGCCGCAGCTGGTGCGCAGCATGAAGAACGACGAGGACGGCGGCACCGCCTACGCCAGCCGGCTGCTCACCCTGGTGATGGTCGGGCTCGGCGGCGTGGTGTTCCTGGCGGTGCTCGGGGCGCCCCTGCTGGTGCAGCTGATCGCGCACCCGATGATGTCGAACCCGGCCCGGGCCGACACCACGGTGGCGCTGGCCCGGTACTGCCTGCCGACCATCTTCTTCATGGGCGTCCACGTCGTGATGGGCCAGATCCTGAACGCCCGCGGGCGGTTCGGCGCGATGATGTGGACCCCGGTCCTCAACAACATCGTGGTGATCTTCACCTTCGGTGCGTACATCTGGGTCTACGGCGGCTACGACGGCACCCAGGTCACCCCGGAGAACATCTCCCCGGAGGGCGTCCGGCTGCTCGGCCTGGGCACCCTGCTCGGCCTGGTGGTCCAGTCGCTGGCGATGATCCCGTACCTGCGGGCCGCGGAGTTCCGCTTCCGGCCGCGCTTCGACTGGCGCGGCCACGGCCTGGGCAAGGCCGCCCGGCTGGCCAAGTGGACCTTCTTCTTCGTGCTCGCCAACCAGGCCGGGTACCTGGTCATCACCCAGCTGGCCACCGCCGCCGGCAGCGCCGCCGAACGGGGCGGTCACGGCGGTGTCGGCCTGTCGGCCTTCTCCAACGCCCTGCTGATCTGGCAGCTCCCGCAGGCCGTCATCACCGTCTCGATCATGAGCGCGGTGCTGCCCCGGCTCTCCCGGGCGGCGGCCGACGAGGACGCCGGCGCCGTCCGCGACGACCTGTCGTACGGGCTGCGCACCACCGCGGTGGCGGTCGTCCCGGCGGCCTTCCTGTTCCTGGCGCTCGGCCCGGCGATCGGCCGCTCGATCTACGCGGTCGGCGGCGGCGACAAGGCCCTGGAGAACGCGACCAACGTCGGCCTGATGCTCTCGGCCTTCGCACTCGGGCTGATCCCGTACTCGGCCCAGTACGTCATGCTGCGCGGCTTCTACGCCTACGAGGACACCCGGACGCCGTTCTCCAACACCGTCTGGGTGGCCGTCTGCCAGGCCGGCTTCTCGCTGGTCTGCTGGGTCGCGCTGCCCTCGCAGTGGACGGTGACCGGCATGGCCTTCGGCTACGGCCTCGCCTACGCCGTCGGAGTGACGGTGGCGGTGCCGAAGCTGAAGAAGAAGATCGGCGGGCTGGACACCAAGCGGATCGGCAAGACGTACAGCCGGCTGGCCGCCGCCTGCGTCCCGGCCGCGGCGGTCGGCCTCGGCGTCAGCCTGGCGGTCCAGCAGGTGCTCGGCGGCTGGGCGGGCAGCGTGCTGTCGGTGGTCCTGGCCGGCGGCCTCCAGCTGGTGGTGTTTGTGTTCATCGCAAAGCGCCTGCGGATCGAGGAGATGAACGCCATGCTGGGCATGGTCCGCGGCCGACTGGGTCGCTGACCACCGCGCCAACCGGCCGGACGGGCGGGCGTCCTGACCGGACGTCAACCGGGGCGACCCACCGCCTCCGCCCGTCCGGCCGAATGCCGTGCCGCTGCCCCCGCCCGGGCCTCCCGGGCCCACAAGGTGGCGGCCCGGTGTCGGATCTGCACCACATCTCTCCACCGGTAGGCAACCGAGCCGACCTTTCAGCGGTCGTACCCGGTGGAGAAGAGTGGGCACAATTGTCCTGGAGCACAGGACGCCAATCCGCGGGCTCCAGCGACTCTCTCAGGCCGGGGCGACACAAGGGGAGGCAGGACCACGGTGGCTGATGGCACCAAGGCGGTCGTCGACACGTCAGCAGCTGACGCGGCGGCGGACGAGGCCGCGCTGGCCGCGGCGATCGACGGGCTCGGGGACGGGAAGACCGCCCCGGCGGACGCCGCCGACGCCTCCTCCGCGGACGCCCCCGAGGCCGACGACGAGGACGATCCCGGGACCGACGACGAGGACGGCCAGGACGGCCCCGGGCGGGAGGCCGCCGTCGGCGAGGAGACCTCCGAGATCACCGCCCCGCTCTCCGTCCAGGAGATCGCCGCCGAACTGGCCGCCGGCACCGCCCGGAAGAAGCCCGGCCCCGCCCCCGCCCCCGAAGCTGCCGCCCCCAAGCGACTCCCCACCGACCCCCAGCCCACGGTCGACCCGCGCGACACCGCCACCCTCCCGCGCACGCTCCCGGCGCCGATGCGGCACAGCGGCGACCGGATCGGCCACCGGTACCGGCTGGAGGAGTGCATCTCCCAGACCGAGACCTTCAGCAGCTGGCGCGCCGTCGACGAGAAGCTGCGCCGGGCCGTCGGCGTGCACCTGATGGCCTCCGGCCACCAGCGCGCCCGCAAGGTGCTGGCCGCCGCCAAGTCCGCCGCCCTGCTCGGCGACCCGCGCTTCGTCCAGGTCCTGGACGCCGTCCAGGAGGGCGAGCTGGTCTACGTCGTCCGGGAGTGGCTCCCGCACGCCTCCGACCTCGCCAAGCTGCTCGCCGACGGCCCGATGGAGCCGCACGAGGCCTACCAGATGGTCCGCCAGGTCGCCGATGCCGTGGCCGCCGCCCACCGCCGCGGCCAGGCGCACCTGAGGCTCACCCCGCGCTGCGTGCTGCGGACCGACAGCGGCCAGTACCGGATCAACGGCATCGCGGTGGACGCCGCCCTGCGCGGGCTGCCCGACGAGGACTCCACCGACGACGCCCAGCGTGCCGACACCCGCGCGATCGGCGCGCTGCTGTTCGCGGCGCTCACCCACCGCTGGCCGTACCCCGAGGACCGCTACGACCTCAAGGGGCTGCCGAAGGGCCTCCAGAACGCCGCGCCGGACCAGGTCCGCGCGGGCGTCCACAAGGGGCTGTCCGAGCTCGCCGCCCGGGCCCTGTTCGACCACCCGCCGCACCACGCCGAGCCGATCACCACGCCGGAGGAGCTGGTCCGGGCGATCGCCCGGATGCCCAAGATCCGCCAGCCCGAGCCCGAGCTGCCCGCCTTCCAGGCCCCGCCCCGGCACCACACCCACGCGCTGCCCACGGCGCCCATCCCGACCCGGGTCGCCGACCCGGAGGTCGCCCCGCTGCCGGCCTCGTCCCGGCCGACCGCCTCCCGCCGCACCAAGCGCCGGCTGCGCCGGGTGATCAAGGCCACCGCCTGGACGGTCGCGCTGGGCGCGATCGGCGTCGCCTCCTGGCAGTTCGTCGACAACCTGCGCAACACCGGGCCCGCCCACGCCGCTCCGCAGACCTCCGGCAGCGGCGCCGCGCCGAGCCCGCAGGCCAGCACCCACAGCCCGGTGCCGATCCCGATCAGGGACGCCTTCTCCTACAACCCGCGGGGTGACTCCCCGGAGTCCACCTACCTGCTGCCGAAGGTCTTCGACGGCGACCCGAACACGGCCTGGTCGACCAAGCAGTACCTCGACCCCTTCGGGAGCAAGCCACCGCTCAAGGACGGCACCGGCCTGCTCATCGACCTCGGCTCGGCCCAGGCGGTCAGCTCGGTGAACGTCCAGTTCGTCGGCACCACCACCGCCGAGCTGCGGGTGCCCAACGCCCAGGCCGCCGTCAGCCCGCAGGGCGCCCAGCCGGAGGCGTACAACGTGCTGGACAGGCAGACCGGCACCACGGTCGACTTCACCCTGAGCAGCCCGACGAACACGCGTTACCTCTTGATCTGGCTGACCAGCCTGCCGAAGGATAAGGACGCCGAAGGCAGGTGGCGCGGACAGGTGGCCGAGGTGAAGGTCTTCGGCTGACGGCGCCCCTTCGCACACCGGACGACAGCGGCAAGGGGTGGCAGTGGCGGAGGACGACGCGGCGTTGCTCGCCCGGCACGTCGCCGGGGACCGGGAGGCCTTCGGGCTGCTGGTGAACCGCCACCGCGACCGGCTCTGGGCGGTGGCGCTGCGCACCCTCGGCGACCGCGAGGAGGCTGCGGACGCCCTCCAGGACGCCCTGGTCTCCGCCTTCCGCGCCGCCGCGGGCTTCCAGGGGCGCTCGGCGGTCACCACCTGGCTGCACCGGATCATGGTCAACGCCTGTCTGGACCGCGCCCGCCGCAGCGCCGGGCGCCGCACCACGCCCCTGGACGACGACCCCCAGCGGCTGGACACCCTGGTCGGCCCCGCCGAGCCGGCCGACTCCCCGGTGGTCCGCGCCGAGGTGCACCGCGAGGTCACCGCGGCGCTCGCCGAACTGCCCCCCGAGCAGCGGGCCGCACTGGTCCTGGTCGACATGCAGGGCTACCCGGTCGCCGAGGCCGCCGAGCTGCTGGGCGTCCCGGTGGGCACCGTCAAGAGCCGCTGCGCACGCGGGCGGGCCCGGCTGCTGCCCCTGGTCCGGCACCTGCGCGAGGCGGACGGCGGCACCGGTGTTCCACGTGGAACACCGGATCGCGCAGCGCCGGTCCGAGGAACACCGGACCGAGGAACGCCGGTCCGCCGAACACCGGACCGAGGAACACCGGACCGAGGAACACCGGACCGCGGGACACCGGAGGGCGGAGCGCCGGACCGCCGGACACCCGCTACCGCCACCGCGCGGCCGGCCCCCACGCGGGAGGCGCCGGCACGCGGGACACCCGCCGGAACGGGGCCCGCGGCGGAGACCACGGGCAGCACCGACGCGGCCCCACCGCCGCCCCCCGACGCCCGGGGGAACCCGACGGGGCCCCGCACCGTCACAGGGACAGGCCCGACCACCGGTCGGACGACGCTGGAAGGAGACGCGAGCACGTGACCGCCCACCTCTCCTCCCGCCGTCCCGCCGGGCCCCACCCCTCCGTGGAGGAGCTCGCCGACCTCGCCGAGGGGCTGGTCGAGCCCGCCGCGGCCGCCGAGGCCCTGCACCGGCACCTGGACGGCTGCGCCGACTGCCGGGCGACCGTCGATGCGCTGGGCGAGGTGCAGTCGCTGCTCGGCGCCCTCGCACCCGAGCCGATGCCCGCCGACGTCGCCGCCCGCTTGGACGCCGCCCTGGCCCAGACCGCCCGCACCGAGGCGGCCCACACCGACGCCGGCACCCCCGCCCGGGCATCCGGAGCGGAGGCGCCCGCCGACGCCGCCGCCTCCGCCGCCTCCGCTGACACCGCCGGCACCCCCGACCCCGCTGCCGTCGCCGACCCCGACGATGCCGCCGACGCCGCCGACGCCGCGCGCAGCCTCCAGAAGGCCGCCGAAGACCCCCACCGGGCGTCCGCCCCGGGGCCGTCCGTGCGGCCCGCCACGCGGCCCTCAGCGCCCCCGTCCCGCCCCGCCACGGCCACCGGCCCCGGCCGCGCCCATCCGCGCCGGCGGCGCCGGGCCGGTCTGCTGCTGGGCGCGGCCACCGCCCTGGCAGCGCTCGGGCTCGGCGGAGCGCTGCTGCTGGCCCCCTCCACGCCGAATGACCGCCCCGCGATCACGGCGGGCGCCCCGGCGAGCACGTCCGCCGCCGAGCAGAGCGCCCGCACCCCCCGCAGTGCCGGTCCGGGCACCGCCTACCAGGACGACAGGCTCGCCGCCCAGATCCAGCAGCTGCTGGCACGCGCGGGCACCGCCCCCGGGCCGGGGGCCACCGGGCACGCCAAGTCCGACGCCGCGGCACCCGTGGAGGGCCTGCGGCCGCAACCCGACTCACCGACCGCCGCCGCCTCCCCGACCGTCCAGCCCCCCTCGGCCTCCTGCCCCCCGCCCGCCCCGGGCACCCCGCTGGCCACCGACCGCGGCAGCTACCGGGGAGCCCCGGTCGAGGTGCTGGTCTACCCCTCCCCGGGCCGGCCCGGGTTCGTGGACGTCTACTTCCGCTCGCCGGACTGCGGACCCGTCGTGTCGCAGCAGTCCGTCCCCGAGGGCTGACCAGCGGTTCCCAGCCGGCCGCTGGGTCGTTCCCATGCGATCGACGCCCAGGACGCGACGCCGCTCCCGAACTCCGGGCGCCTGGTACTGATCAGCCTGGGAATGCGGGAGACTGGTCAGTCGTTGTCCCGGGCGGCGGAGCAGGACCGCCCTCCCCGCAGCAAACGCGGGTCGCGATGCGAACCAGGAGAAGCAGTGAGCGACGTCCGTAACGTGATCATCATCGGTTCCGGCCCGGCCGGGTACACGGCTGCGCTCTACACGGCCCGTGCCTCCCTCAAGCCGCTGGTGTTCGAGGGGGCCGTCACCGCCGGTGGTGCCCTGATGAACACCACCGAGGTCGAGAACTTCCCGGGCTTCCGGGACGGCATCATGGGCCCGGAGCTGATGGACAACATGCGGGCGCAGGCCGAGCGCTTCGGCGCCGAGCTGGTCCCGGACGACATCGTCGCGGTCGACCTCACCGGTGACGTCAAGACCGTCACCGACTCCGAGGGCAACGTGCACAAGGCCCGCGCCGTGATCGTCACCACCGGCTCCCAGCACCGCAAGCTGGGCCTGCCGAACGAGGACAAGCTCTCCGGCCGCGGCGTCTCCTGGTGCGCGACCTGCGACGGCTTCTTCTTCCGCGACCAGGACATCGCGGTGGTGGGCGGCGGCGACACCGCCCTGGAGGAGGCGACCTTCCTCTCCCGCTTCGCCAAGAGCGTCACGATCATCCACCGCCGGGACACCCTGCGCGCCTCCAAGGCGATGCAGGAGCGCGCCTTCGCCGACCCGAAGATCCGCTTCGAGTGGGACAGCGCGGTCGAGGCCATCCACGGCGACCCGAAGCTGACCGGCGTCACCCTGCGCGACACCACCACGGGCGAGACCCGCGAGCTGGCCGTCACCGGGCTGTTCATCGCGATCGGCCACGACCCGCGCACCGACCTGTTCAAGGGCCAGCTGGACCTCGACGCCGAGGGCTACCTCAAGGTCGAGTCCCCGTCGACCCGGACCAACATCGAGGGCGTGTTCGGCGCCGGCGACGTCGTGGACCACACCTACCGCCAGGCCATCACCGCGGCCGGCACCGGTTGCTCCGCCGCCCTGGACGCCGAGCGCTACCTGGCCGCCCTGGACGACCTGGAGTCCAAGGCCGCCGCCGTCGTGGCGGTCTGACCCACTCGCCACCGACCGAACCCCCCCCCCGGGGGGCGTTCC
>NZ_JBEPAK010000212.1:0-12353 GCF_040298565.1 Kitasatospora sp. NPDC001539
CTCACCCCCACCCCGACCGACCGCTTCCGGATCGGCGTCGGGGGGGGGGGGCCCGGGCCCCCGCGGGGGGGGCGCGCCCCGGGGGGGGGGCCGCCCCGGGGGGCGGGCGGGGCCGGCCCCGGGCCCCCCGGCCCGGGGCCCCCCGACCGCGGACCCGGACCTGCGTCCGCTGAGCAGCAGCGCCCGCCGCGCCCGCGTCGGGCCGCCGCGCACCCCCGCCGCGGCCAGCACCTCGTACACCGACTCCCGTACGGTCATGGATTCCCTCCCGTTCGCTCACCCGGTGCCGGACCGCACCGGAGGACGCCGCCGGCTCCGACTCCGGAGTCGCCGACGCCACGGAACATACACAGAGCCACTGACAATCCACCCCTGGTGATCGGACGAGGTCAGCCGCCCCCGCTTCGGGCCGGCCGGCCGCCGACCGACCCTGGCGATTCCCGCCCGCGACCGGCCCGCTTCCGACTGATTTCGACTGATTCCGCCCGTCCGCGACCGGGTCGGCACGGTCCCGGGCCCCTCGGCCGACCGGCCGCCGGCTCGCCGACTCCGGAACCGCCCACCCCTGCGGGACCCGAGTGACCGGCGCGACAACCGGTCCCGGCGGGATTGTCGGTGCCGGGCGCTAGGGTCGAGGACCATGCGACTCCTGCATACCTCCGACTGGCACCTCGGGCGCTCCTTCCACCGGGAGAGCCTGCACGACGCCCAGCGCGCCTTCCTGGACCACCTGGTGGCGGTGGTCCGGTCCGAGGGCGTGGACGCCGTGCTCGTCGCCGGGGACGTGTACGACCGGGCGCTGCCCGGCCTGGAGGCGGTCGCCCTGTTCGACGACGTGCTGCACCGGCTGGCGGACCTCGGGGTGCCGACGGTCTTCATCAGCGGGAACCACGACTCGGCCCGCCGCCTCGGCGTCGGCGCCGGGCTGATCGGGCGGGCCGGGATCCACCTGCGCACCGATCCCGGCGAGTGCGCCGAGCCGGTGCTGCTGGCGGACGAGCACGGGCCGGTGGCGGTGTACGGCCTGCCGTACCTGGAGCCCACGCTGGTGCGCGAGCGGTTCGGGCTGGCCAAGGGCGGCCACGCGGCGGTGCTCGGCGCGGCGATGGACCAGGTCCGGGCCGACCTGGCGACGCGTCCGGAGGGCACCAGGGCCGTGGTGCTGGCGCACGCCTTCGTCACCGGCGGCACGGCGAGCGACAGCGAGCGGGACATCGCGGTCGGCGGGGTCGCCTCCGTCCCCGCCTCGGTGTTCGACGGCGTCCACTACGCCGCGCTCGGCCACCTGCACGGCTGCCAGACGCTCGCCCCCCACCTGCGCTACAGCGGCTCCCCGCTCGCCTACTCCTTCTCCGAGGTCCACCAGCGCAAGACCATGTGGCTGGTCGACCTCGCCGCCGACGGATCCGTGAGCGCCGAACGGATCGACTGCCCCCGCCCGCGCCCGCTCGCCACCCTCCGCGACACGTTCGAGGCGCTGCTCACCGACGAGAGGTACGCCGAGCACGAGCAGTCCTGGGTGCAGGCCACGCTCACCGACGCGGTCCGCCCGAGCGAGCCGATGGAGAAGCTGCGCCGCCGCTTCCCGCACACCCTCCAACTCCTCTTCGACCCCGAGGGGGGCGCGGCCGGGCCGTCCGAGTCCTACGCGGCCCGGGTCAGCGGCCGGGACGACCTCGAGATCGCCGAGGGCTTCCTGCGGCACGTCCGCCCCGGCGCCGAGCCGGCGCCCGACGAGCTCGGCTGGCTGCGCCAGGGCTTCGAGCGCGTCCGGGAGAGCGCCGACCGGAAGGCGGACCTGCCGCGATGAGGCTGCACCGGCTCACCGTCACCGCCTTCGGCCCGTTCGCGGGCACCGAGACGGTCGACTTCGACGCACTCGCCGCCGGCGGGCTGTTCCTGCTCCGCGGCGCGACGGGCGCGGGCAAGAGCAGCGTGCTGGACGCGGTCTGCTTCGCCCTCTACGGCGAGACGCCGAACGCCCGCCGGGCCAACCGGCTGCGCAGCGACCACGCGGACCCGAAGCGGCTGACGCAGGTGGAGCTGGAGCTGACGCTCGGCGGCCGACGGCTGCAGATCACCCGGCTGCCCGAGCAGCGCCGCCCGAAGAAGGTCGGCACCGGCACCACCGTCGAGCGGCCGCAGACCCTGCTGCGCGAATGGACGGCCGACACGGGCGAGGGCTCGCCCGGCTGGCGGCCGCTCAGCAAGTCCCACCAGGAGGCCGGGGAGGAGATCCACCGGCTGATCGGCATGAGCCGGGAGCAGTTCTGCCAGGTGGTCCTGCTGCCGCAGGGCGACTTCGCCCGCTTCCTCCGGGCCGACTCGGAGGAGCGCGCCAAGCTGCTGCGGCGGCTGTTCGACACCGAGCGGTACGGCCACGTGGAGGCCTGGCTCGGTGAGCAGCGGCGCTCCCAGGAGGCCGCCGTCCAGGCCGGTCGGCGCCGGCTGCGCGACCTCGCCAGCAAGGCCGAGCAGGCGGCCGGGCCCGGCGCCGAGCCCGCCGAGGGCTGGGTGCCGGCCGAGGACGACCACGCCGACCTGACCACCGGGGTGCTCGGCTGGGCCGCGGTGCTGCGCAGCGAGGCGGCCGAACGGCTCGCCGTCGCAGAGTCCGCGCTCGCCCTCGCCGAGGCCGCGCAGCAGCAGGCCCAGCAGGGCCGGGAGGCCGCGGAGGAGTTGGCCGGGCGCCAGCGCCGGCACCGTGAGGCGCTGGCCGAGGCAGAGCGGCTGGCCGCGTTCGAGCCCGCCGCGGCCCGGGACCGGCAGCGGCTGGCGGCCGCGCAGGAGGCCGTCGGGGTGGAGGCCGCGCTGCGGCTGCGGGAGAGCGCGGCCGAGGCGCTCGGGCGGGCCCGGGAGGCGGAGCGGCGGCGCCGGGAGGCGCTCGCCCCGTTCGGCCCCGAGGGCCGCAGGCTCGCCGGAGTCGGCACCGGCACCGGCACCGAGAAGGAGGCAGCAGCAGCAGCAGCGGCCGGACCCGCAACGGGCGCTGGAGCCGGCACCGGGCCGGCGGAGTCCGGTACCGAAACGGGCGCCGCGTCCGCCGCCGCCGAGCTCGCCGAGGCCGAGCTGCGGCTGCGGGCCGAGGTGGTCCGCCTCGAGGCCGCCCGGGCCGAGGAGCGGCGCTGCACGGAACTCGCCGGAGAAGCTGGCTCGTTGACGCGGGAACGGCGCGCCGCCGAGGAGCTGGCCGAGGAGGCCGAGGACTGGCTGGCCGAGTTCGACGACGAGCTGCGCCGGCTGGAGGAGCAGCAGTCCCGGGCCCTCGCCGCGACCGCCCGGGTCGAGCGCCTGGACGGCCGGCGCACCGAGTTGGCCGCCCGGCTGGAAGCGGCCAGGGAGCGCGACGCCCTGCGCGCCGAGATCGCGGACGCCGAACCGCGGGTCGCCGGGCTGCGCACCGCCGCGCTGGACGCCCGCGAGCACAGCCTGGACCTGCGGGACCGCCGCCTGACGGGCATGGCCGCCGAGCTGGCCGAGCAGCTGAGGGCGGGCGAGGCCTGCCGGGTCTGCGGCTCGCCCGAGCACCCGGCACCCGCCGAGGCCGGGACGGTCGGGCGGGTGAGCGCCGAGGACGAGGAGCGGGCCCGTCGCGCCCAGACCGCCGCCGAGCAGGCCTGGGACTCCGCCGAGCAGGCCCTGACCGCGCTGCGGGTCCGGGAGGCGACCGCCGCCGGGGCCGCCGGGCCGGAGGGGGCGGACGCGCTCGCGCAGGCGCTGGCCGAGGTGGAGCACGAGCACCGCGCGGCGCTGCACGAGGCGGAGGCGCTCGGCCGGGTCGAGCAGGAGATCGGCCAGCTGGCCCAGGACCGCGCCCGTCGCCTGGACGAACTGCACGAGGCCAAGGAGCGCGCCGCCGTCCTCACGGACCGGCTGCAGGCGGTGGACGCCGAGCAGCGGGAGCTGACCGCCAGGGTGGCGGCGGCCCGGGGAGACGCCGCCTCGGTCGCCGACCGGGCCGCTGCACTGGCCCGGCTCACCGAGGAGGTGGCCGCCACCGCCACCGCCGCGCGGGCCTGCGCCGAGGCGCGGGCCCGGCTGGGGGAGGCCGCGGAGGAACTCGCCAAGGCCGCCGCCGCGGCGGGCTTCCCGGACGCCGCGGCGGCGCTCGCGGTGCTGCTGCCGCGCGAGGAGCGCGAGCGGCTGGAGGCCCGGTTGGAGCGGCACCGCGCGGAGTCGGCCGCCGTACGGCACGAGCTGGCGCTGCCCGAGCTGGCCGAGGCCGCCGCCCGTCCGCCGGTCGACCTCTCCGCCGCCGCTGCCGCGCTCGGCGCCGCCACGGAGCGGCTCGGCCAGGCGCACGCCGCCCGGTCGGCGGCCCGGGAGCGCGGCGCCGCGCTGGCCGAGATCGGGCGGCAACTGACCGCCCTGGCCGCGGGCCTCGCCCCGGCACTGGAGCGGTACGGGCGGATCAACCGGCTCGCCGCGCTGGCCGCCGGCACCTCGACCGAGAACCGGCTGCGGATGCGTCTGGAGTCGTACGTCCTGGCGGCCCGGTTGGAGCAGGTGGCGGCGGCGGCCAGCGACCGGCTGGTCCGGATGTCCGGCGGCCGCTACACCCTCGTGCACAGCGACGACCGGGGAGGCGGCAACAAGCGGTCCGGTCTGGCCCTGCGGGTGGTCGACGCCTGGACGGGCACCGAGCGGGACACCGCGACCCTCTCCGGCGGCGAGAGCTTCTTCGCCTCGCTCTCCCTCGCCCTCGGCCTGGCCGACGTGGTCACCGACGAGGCGGGCGGCATGCCGCTGGACACCCTGTTCATCGACGAGGGGTTCGGCACCCTGGACGAGCAGACCCTGGAGGAGGTGATGGACGTCCTGGACGGCCTGCGCGAACGGGACCGCGCGGTCGGCATCGTCAGCCACGTCGCCGACCTGCGCAGCCGCATCCCGGCCCAGCTCATGGTCCGCAAGGGCCGCCACGGCTCCACCCTCGCCCTGGCCACCCGGGAGGATGCCTAGAGACAAAGCCGGAGCGGGAGCGGGAGCCGGAGCGGGAGAGGCAGCCGGAGCAGCTGCCTGCGGTCAGCGGGTCTTGAAGGACTTGCGCAGGGCCGCGCGGTCCTGCCAGGAGTCCGCCGCCGGGCCCTTGGTCATGTCGGCGAAGAAGCTGTCGTGGCGGACGAAGAAGGCCGCGCGCTCCTCCTCGGTCATGGTCGCCACGTCCGCCAGTCCTTCGAAGTAGCCCTCCCGGGCGGCGCCGGGGGAGAACAGCATCAGGAACTCGGCCGGTTCGCCGGAGATGTTGCCGAAGGAGTGCACGCCGCCGGGCGGGATGTAGAGGTAGTCGCCCCGGGCGGCGTCGAACCAGCGTTCGCCGTCGAAGACGTGGATCTCGCCGGAGAGGACGTAGAACGACTCCGACATCGTCTTGTGGAAGTGCGGGCTGGTGCCGCCCACTTCGCCGGTGAGCCGGTTCTGGTACAGGCCGTACAGGCCGTTGGTGCTGAGCCGGGTCGACAGGTAGTGGAACGTCGAGCCGTTCGGTGCGACGTAGTCGGGCGGTGTGCCCGCCGGGCGGAACGAGGCGACGTTGGTCTCGCCCTCGTCGCGGTCGTACCGGATTTCGGGGTAGTCGGGCGCCAGGAACGACATGGGGACTCCTCTGTTCGGTCGAATGATCAGTCGGACGATTGGTCGGGTGACCGGCGGTGCGACCGGTCGTGCGGCGGGCGGTGTGTGACCGGTCGTGCGGCGGGCGCCCCGCCGCAGGGGTCGACGGAGCGTCAGTCGACGTCGAGGAACTCACGGGTGAGATCGACCAGGCCGCTGGGATCGGCGAACCAGTCCATGTGCCCCTGGTCCTCGACCTCGACGAGCCGACTGCCCGCGATGGCGGCGTGCAGCTGGCGCGAGCCCTCGACCGGGATCATCGCGTCGTCGGCGAATCCGACCACCAGGGTCGGTGCGCTGATGGCCGGGAGCAGGGGGCGGAGGTCCACCCGGCCGCCCAGCTCGATCTGCCGGCCGATGCCGGGCGGTGGCCAGCTGTCCGCCAGGGAGTCAGCGAGCCCCTGGTGGCCGAAGCGGTCCAGGGCTGCCGGACTGAATCCGGTCAACGCCGAGAAGCGCTTGAACAGCTCCCGGTCGGTGTCCAGGAGTTGGCGCCAGGTCCGGAAGTAGTACCGGTCCCGCGGGCCGGTGGAGTGGGCCCAGCCCGCCACCAGCACGAGTCGGCGCACCAGTTCGGGCCGGGTGGCCGCGACCGCGGCGGCGGCGACCGCGCCGAGCGAGAAGCCGAGCAGGTCCACGGGGCCGCTCACCGCCGCCCGGGTGGCTGCGGCGACCTGCTCGGCTATGAGGTCGACGGTCAGCTCCGAGCCGTCGTCCGTGGTCTGACCGCTGCCGCTGAGGTTGGGCCGGACCACCGTGCGGCTCCCGCTGAAGTGGTCCACCACGTTGCCGAAGACCTTCTCGGCGTCACCGCCCGTGCCGTGCACCAGCACCAGACCGGGCCCGTGGCCGTCGACTTCGTAGTGCACTTCGGTTCCGCGTACCTGCGTCAAGGGCATCAGGATCACCGCTCACAAGGTGAGTGCTTGTTAGATGAGTATTAAGATAACGAGCCATTAGGTGAGCGTCAACTAAATGAGTGCTAAAGTAAACGCCGAAAGTGAGGTGACCCATGACCGACGCGGTCGGAGCACTGCTGGAGCAGTGGCGCCGGGAACGCCCCGACATCGACTTCTCACCCATCGGCGTCGTCGGGCGCATCATGCGGATCTCCCGCATGTGGGACAAGGAGATCAAGGACTTCCTCGCCGAACACGGCCTCGAGCCCGGCGAGTTCGATGTCCTCTCCACGCTCCGGCGCTCCGGCGCTCCCTACGAGCTGACGGCGGGCGCCTTCCTCAGGACCTCCCTGGTCACCACCGGGGCCATCACGCTGCGGGTGGACCGGATGCAGGACAAGGGCCTGGTCACCCGGGTGCGCGACGAGGGCGACCGCCGCTCGGTGAAGATCCGCCTCACCGACCACGGCCTGGAGACCGTCGACCGGATCCTGCCCCTCCACCTGGCCAACGAGGACCGCCTGCTGCGGGCCCTCGGCGGGGACGACCGCGAGCAGCTCGCGACACTGCTGAGCGGCCTGTTGGAGTCCTACGGCGATACCCCGGCCCCACCACGGACGGGCACCGGAGCCTAGCCCGGACCGCCCCCCACCCGAAGACGGCGTCCGTCCTCGAACCGAACCCGCACCCGGGTCCGTCCTCGGCCTGGGTCCTGGCTCGCCCCTCGGCCTGGGTCCTGGCTCGTCCCCCGGCCCGAGTCCTGGTTCGCCCCCAGCTCGAGCCCCGGCTCGGCCTCAGCCCGAGCACGCCACCCGCTGCGCCTGCTGCCAGGCGCACACCGGGCACAGCGTGCTGCCCGGCTCGTCCGCCGGCAGCTCCGTCGGCTCCCCGCACAGGACGCAGTCCGCACGCGGCCCGGTCGACTGCGGGTCGTGTCGCAGCGCCGCCTCCGCCGAGCCGTCCGGCGCCGGCGCGCACACCGCCGCACCCTCGGCCACCCCGGCACCGCCGCCCGTCGCGCTGTCAGTCATACCGCCTTCTTACTCCCGGCCTCCGGCGTACGGCAAGGCGCCCCCACCTCCGCCGCCTCCGCACGCCCGGACTAGCGTGTCCCGCATGGTCACCGATCTCCACCAGCGCCTGCGCGCCGCCCGGGCCGCCGCGCCGACCTATCCCGAGGTGGGAGCCACCCGGGGCGGGCGGCTGCCCGACGGGTACGCGCACCTGCGGCGGAGGGTGCACCTGGGGCGCGGGCCGGAGGTGCTGGAGCGGGCCGGGCGGTACGTGCTCGGCTGGGGCACCCAGCTGGGGACGGGGTTCGCGGTGTGGCCCGGCGGCCCGGTCCGGGAGGGGGCCACCGTCCTGCTGCGGCTGGCCCTGCCGGGCAGCCGGTGGCCGCGCCTGGTGATCCCCTGCCGGGTGGTGTGGACGGTGGACGGACCGCAGCGGATCGGGTTCGCCTACGGGACGCTGCCCGGGCACCCGGAGCGCGGCGAGGAGTCGTTCGTGGTGTCGATGGACGCCGACGGCGAGGTGTGGTTCGAGGTCACCGCGTTCTCCCGGCTGTCCGCCTGGTACGCCCGGCTCGGTCGCCCGATCGCCCTGCTCTGTCAGCACCTGGCGATCGAGCGCTACCTCGCCGTCGTGGCCGGACACGTCGCCGCCGGCCCGTCCGCACAGCCCTGACCGAGGAAGGACGGCCCTGACCGGGAGGACGGCCCTAACCGAGGAAGGACAACCGCACGGTGCGCCGCGGGTTGTCGCCGTTGGTGTCGATGAGCACCACGGACTGCCAGACGCCGAGCGCCAGTTGCCCGCCGATCACCGGCAGGGTGGCGTGCGGGGCGACCAGGCCGGGCACCACGTGGTCCCGCCCGTGGCCGGGGCTGCCGTGCCGGTGGCGCCAGCGGTCGTCGGGCGGGAGCAGGTCGCGCAGGACGGCGAGGAAGTCGTCGTCGCTGCCGGAGCCGGTCTCCAGCACGGCGATCCCGGCCGTGGCGTGCGGGACGAAGACGTTGAGCAGGCCGTCGCGCCCGGCGGCCCGCTCGTTGAGGAACTCGGCGCAGCGGTCCGTGATGTCGAGCGCGACCTCGCGCTTGCCGGTGGTGATCTCCAGGGTGGTGGTCTGGAAGGATCCGGTCGATCCGGTTGCCGGGGAGTGGTTGTTGTCCGCCATGGCGCCATCCTCACCCAGGTCAGCGGGCCCGAAGGACCGCCCCGCCGTACGCGCCCCTCGTCGGGCGGGCGCGGTCGCGGAGCATGAGAGGTTCAGACCACAGGGCGACGTCCGAGGGGCGGCGCCCCGGGTACGACGAGGACCCGACGCACCAGGTGGTCCGCCGGGTCGCGTCGGGGCCGTACGGCCGCGACCGGGCGGCCGCTAGCCGCGTCCGCCGAAGAGGCTCCGGCGCAGCCGGCGCAGCGGCGCCAGCAGCGAGACCCGGGTGTGGCGACGGCGGGCCGCCGCCTGGGCGTCGGCGCCGCGCGGCGTCAACTCCCTTATCAGCCCGAGTGCCTCGGCGGTGTCCACCGCCGGGAGTGCGGGCGCGCCGAGCACGGCCAGGTGTCGGTCGATCCGGCGGCCGGTCGCACCGACACCGCACTGGATCGCCGGCACCCGGGGCCGAGTCCGCACTTGCATGTGTTCCATCAGTTTTCCCACCCCTACGAGGCGCCAGGGCCGTGAGGCGAAGACTATCCGTGACAGAGGGCCTTCGTGCAACCGTCCTTGGTGTGGTGCCACCGTATCGTGCGGCGTCAACTGACGATGCACCAGGGGCCACCCGGGCGGTCACGACTAGGCATCAATGATGGTGCACGACCCGCTGTCCGTCAGCAGGGCCAGGAGGCACGGACCCGGCGCCCGTCCGCCGCCGTGCGCGCCGGGCGCGCGGCGCGACCCCGGCGATCGGCGCGACCCTGGCGATCGGCGCGACCCCGACGGTGCGGTGGCCCGCGCCGGACGAGCCGCCCCGGCTCTGCCGAGTACCGACCGGACGCCCCGACCGGACGCCGGGAACTCCGCGACCGGACACCCCCGGCACCCCCGCCCGCATATAGGGGACAGCCAGGGGACAACCACCAGATCGACAAAACGATCATTTGCGCCCCGGCCGACGTCAGCGAGCTGCTTCAGGAAGTGAACACATACGAGGGATTGACTCGCGTCGATCCTCCAAGCAATATCTGTGACAACGCGCTGGTGCCCGCACCGCATCACGCGCGCGTTCGAGTGATGAATCAACTGATCATCGACTCGATCGAACTCCGGCTCCCGCGAGCCACTGCCCGGTCACCTCGACGCTGCGGTGGCCAGGCTCGCAGGGTGCCCGGACCGGCGGCCGGCCGTAGAGGGTCGGCCGGGCCGCCGACCAGACTGCCGGTGCCGCCCCGCACGGGGCCCGGCACCGGCGGTTCCGGGCCCCTCCCCCGCCCGCCGCCGCCGGGCGGACGTCCGCGCAGGTCGCGTGCGGTGGATCGGTAGACTCGGCCAGCGTGTCCCTCCTCCTCAGCATCGTGCTCCCGGTCCACGGCGTGGAGCGGTACCTGCCGCGCTGCCTCGACTCGATCCTCGGCGAGACCAACGCCGCCGAGACCCGTTTCGAGGTGATCGCGGTCGACGATCTCTCCCCCGACGGCTCCGGCGCGATCCTGGACGCCTACGCGGCCCGCGACCCCCGCCTCAGGGTCCTGCACCTCACCGAGAACCAGGGCCTCGGCGGCGCCCGGGCCGCCGCCCTGCCGCGGGTGCGCGGGGAGTACGTCTGGTTCGTGGACAGCGACGACTGGGTGCCCGAGCGGACGGTCGGCGTGATCCTCGACGAACTGGAGGAGGAGCGCCGCCGGGAGACCCCGGCCGACGTGCTGCTCACCGACTTCGTCCACGTCTACCCGGACGGCGGGACCGAGCCCAACCCCTGGCGGCACGTGCTGGTCGGCTCCCCGCTGGTCGAGGGCTGCACCGTGGCCGAGCACCCGGCGCTGTTCCGGACCGTGATGTCGGTGTGGAACAAGGTCTTCCGCCGGGCCTTCCTGGAGGGCCTGGGCGTCTCCTTCGGCCGCGGCTACTACGAGGACATCTCGGTCACCTACCCCGCGCTGCTGGCCGCCGAGCGGCTGCGCTACCTCGACCGCCCCTGCTACTTCTACCGTCGCGGCCGCGACGGCGCGATCACCGCCACGGCCTCCCCCAAGCACGCCGACGTGTTCGCGCAGTACGACGCGATCTTCGCCTTCATCGACCGCTGGGGCCGGTCCGGCCGCCCCGGCTCGCCCGTCCCGGAGTCGCTGCGCACCCTGGTCTTCGACCGGACCCTGCGCCAGGCGCTGAACGTCTACGACACCCCCGGGCTCGTCCCCACCGACCTGCGCAAGGACTTCTTCCGCCGGATCTCCGAGCACTTCGAGCGGCACCGGCCGGCCGACTACCGCTTCCCCGGCGGCGTGCGCGGCGTCCAGTACCGGCTGGCCGCGCGCGGCGCCCGGATCGCCTACGCGGAGCTGCGCCGCACCGGCCGCCTGCCGCGCGACCTCAAGCGCGGGGCACGGGCGGTGGCGCCGGCGGTGAAGAAGGGGGTGCGCAGCGGCGCCCGGTTCACCGCGTACAACGCCTTCCGCCGCCTCCCGCTGGACGAGCACCTGGCGGTCTACGCCGCGTACTGGCACCGGGGTTACGCCTGCAGCCCGGCGGCGATCTACGAGAAGGCGAAGGAACTCGCCCCGCAGATCCGCGGCGTGTGGGTGGTGGAGAACCGCGCCCAGGCCGCCACCATGCCGCCCGGCGTGCCGTACGTGATCGTCAACACCCCCGCGTACCTCAAGGCGATGGCGACCGCCAAGTACTTCGTCAACAACGTCAACTTCCCGCGCACGATGGTGAAGCGGCCGGGCACGGTGCACCTCCAGACCCAGCACGGCACGCCCCTCAAGGCGATGGGCATGGACCTGCGGGGCCGCCCGGAGGCCGCCGAGGGGATGGACTTCGACCGGCTCCAGGAGGCCATAGACCGCTGGGACTTCCTGGTGTCCTCCAATCCGCACACCAGCGAGCACTTCGCCAAGGCCTTCCCCGGCCGGTACGAGATGCTGGACACCGGCTACCCGCGCAACGACCGGCTGGCCAACGCCACGCCCGAGGAAGTCCGGGCCATGCGCGAGCGGTTGGGGCTGCGGCCCGGCACCACGGCGGTGCTGTACGCACCGACCCACCGCGGCGGCAAGGGCGGCTACGTGCCGCTGCTGGACGTGGCCGAGCTGGCCCGGCGGCTCGGCCCGCGCTTCACCCTGCTGGTGCGCACCCACTACTTCCACACCGGCGGCCCGGGCGACCTGTCGGCCGGCGAGGACGCGGCGGAGATCATGGACGTCTCGGCGCACCCGACCGTCGAGGACCTCTACCTGGCGGCGGACGCGCTGGTGACGGACTACTCGTCGATGATGTTCGACTACGCGGTGCTGGACCGGCCGGTGGTGATATTCGCGCCGGACTGGGAGGAGTACCGGCACGAGCGCGGCGTCTACTTCGACCTGTTCGAGGAGCCGCCGGGCGCGGTCACGGTGGACGTGGACGGGCTGGCGCGCGCACTGCGGGCGGGCGATCCGGAGCCGGCGGCCCGGGCGCGGTTCCGGGCCAGGTTCTGCGTCTGGGACGACGGCGGAGCGGCGGAGCGGGTGGTGCGCCGGGTGTTCCCGGTGACGGGCTGACAGGCTGACGGGTGACCGACGGGTGACCGACGGGTGACGGGGGCGGGGGGCGCGGGGGGGGGGGGCCCCCCCCGCGGCGCGGGGGCCGCGCGGGCGCGCCGCCCGGAACACCACCAAGTACCGGTTACCCAGGGGTCG